>NZ_JAVRBR020000100.1:0-92733 GCF_034531165.2 Dendronalium sp. ChiSLP03b
GTACGATCTATTCGTGGGTCTGACATTTGTGCGAAGTGGTCAGCAATAGTAATTTTGGGCTTGAGTTTCACACGAAGTAGGGCAATAGTACTACTTTTACAATGACTCTACCATCAAAGTTTGAATGCTTACTTATATGTCACCCACTATCACTACTTTTTTTCTGCATTTAGTATTCTTGTACTATATTTAGATGCGTTCGCCCTGGGGGAACAAAGGAGTCGGGGCATTGAGTTGGATATTATAGGCGAGATTTTGCCAGGGTGGAAGGTGAGCGCTTCTTATGCTTATACCGATGCAGAAGTCACCGAGGATAACTCCATTCCTGTTGGCAATAGATTAACGAATGTACCAGAGAATCAAGCTAGCCTCTGGACAACCTATGAAATCCAAAATGGCGATTTGAAGGGTTTGGGATTTGGTTTGGGGCTATTTTATGTATGTGCGCGGACGGGAGATTTAGAGAACTCGTTTGAATTACCCGATTACTTCCGTACCGATGCGGCAATTTTCTACCGTAGAGATGGTTTGAAGGCTGCTATCAATATCCGCAACCTATTTGATACGGAATATTACAGTTCCAGCCAGGGATTAAGAACGTTTGTGAGAGCGGGTGCGCCCTTTACAATCATCGGTTCCATAGGTTGGGAATTTTAACTCACTCTTGTGTGGGCAATCGGCTGAGGAATTTGCTTGAACGCAACATAAGTCTTCTGGACAACCTACCAAATGTTAGTTAAAAAAACATTCTTCGCAATGACAAAGAAAGCCATTAGTATAATTACAGCATTGTTAGTTATCGTTAAAGCTGTTTGCCTTTTGACTTTTGCTAAATTTGTTTGGGTTGTCCATACTATTTTTTCCAGCTTGCGTGTCTTATGGAAACCTCGACGAATTTCTAGCAAATACAAATTGTTACCATTCTTGCTGACAATAGTTGCTATTTTAGCGATCGCAGCTTGCCAAAACGATAGATTGCAGCTAGAGAAAAAGCAAACAAGTTCAACTGCTGTGCGAACACCAATCGAAACAAGAGTTATTAACCATGCTTTAGGTCAAGTTGAAATTCCACTTAAACCGCAGCGAGTTGTTGTATTAGAAGAAAATCTGATTCTCGATTCTGTAATGGCACTGCGTGTAAAGCCAGTTGGTGTCGTGTCTTGTCTTGACTGTGAGGAAAATTTTCGGGGTATACCCAGTCAGTTAGTTGCTGACATTCCAGTTGTGGGCAGTATTGGCAGTCAACCTTCCCTCGAAAAAATCCTTAGTTTAAAACCAGATTTAATTTTGGGGTTAACATGGGTCAAGAATTCTTATGGACTCCTTTCCAAAATTGCCCCTACAGTACTGATCGATTTTCCCAGTATGTATGACTTTAAAGAAAGACTACGATATGTAGCCCAGGTGTTGGGAAAAAGCGATCGCGCAGAGAAACTTCTAACTCAGTACCAAGATCGAATCCAAAAATTGCAGCAACAATTAGGACAACAACTAAAAACAAGAACAATATCTGTGATTTACCTTGCAGGTTCAGCAGATGTTTTCTATACCTACAGACCGGACTTTCTCGCTTTTGGTCAAATCATGAGCGACGTAGGTTTAAGATTAATCCAAAAAAATCAAAAAGAACCTCAGTTAACATTAAGCATTGAAGTTTTACCCGAATCCGATGCCGATATTTTATTTATTATGACAGAACTCTTGAATAAGGATTTTAAACAAGCAAATCCTGAGTCTTTATCTTTCTTGCAAAAGCCTATTTGGTCAACACTTAAGGCTGTTCAAAATAAACAAGTATACAAGGTAAATTGGACTGTCGGAGGCCCTATTGGAGCTAATAGAATAATTGATGACCTCTTCAAATACTTAGCGGGGCTTAAACAAAACTGAAGAAGAAAAAAGACTATACTACTTAATTAGTATAGCTTTTACGTGGAAAAAAGCTCATGAAAGAAATGATAACTCAATTCCTGTTTATCCCGAACTCAGGTTATGTAGGTTGTTTGGTTTGCAACCAACGAATCACTAGAAAACTAATCGTTCCATAAAAAATTATAAATATCAAAAGCGTTAGTTCTCCAAAGAACCATTTGAAATCTAATCCCTCACCTATCCAAAAAGTACCAAATGCCATGAGTATGATCCCTGCACTTAGCTTAATTAAGATTTCTGGAACTTGAAGCAATTGTCCATGTAGCAAAGTTACTAAAGCAGTTGTTAATAAAAACGCTAAAACACCTCCTGATAAAGATTCATTCCAAGCACCTGATGCTAAACCAAGAGTGATGATAACAATGGCTACTTCTAACGCTTCAAGAGCAGCGCTTTTAGTCATTAAAATAAAGTTTAAGAAGTTGAAGCCAGTATTTTCTGTTTTTAAAACAATCCCTTCAGAGGTGAGCGGATCGCTAACCCATCCAGCGCGTTTACCTTCAACTTGTCGCCAAACCGACTTTTTTACCCACCCGAAACCGAACCATAGTAGCAACAAGCCAATAACAATTTGCAGTAATTCTAGGGGAATAGCTTGTAATTGAGTTCCTAATAGTATCGCTGCTACACTAACAGCAGACAAACCTGCAATTACCCCTAAACTCGCTTCTCGTGGGTACCCAGAACTAGCGATCGCATAAGCAATTGCTGCTGTTTCGATAAACTCTACACTGGCGCTGCTTAAAGCACTAACAAATACACCAATATTCATACTGCTTTTTCCTATCCTTGAATTTTGAGTTACATAATTCAAAATCAAACAACCTGCAACCTGATTAAATTTTAATTTGCAATTTTCCCTTACGTCCGATTGGCACACACATTGGCGTTCCCAAAATTGGGTCAGGAATAATACGACACTCCAACTCAAAAACCTCCTGTACCATCTCCTGGGTCATTAATAGCTTTGGTTCCCCAGCCGCAAAAATCCGACCATCTTTGACAGCAACTAGATAATCAGCATAACGGCACGCCTGATTCAAGTCATGTAATACCATTACAATCGTCCTTCCCTGACTTTGGTTCAATTCATACAACAAATCCAAAACTTCTATTTGATGTGCCAAATCCAAGAAAGTAGTTGGCTCATCCAAAAGTAAAATATCCGTATCCTGCGCTAGTGCCATCGCAATCCAAGCTCGCTGTCGTTGTCCACCAGACAAAGTATCTAATGCTCTATCTGCCAACTCCAGTAAATTTGTAATCAACAGCGCTTGTTGCACGATTGTTTCATCTTTGGCTGACCACTGTTGTAACCAATTTTGATAGGGGTAGCGTCCTTGTGCTACCAAGTCTCTGACTGTTAACCCTTCCGGTGCAACTGGCCCTTGGGGCAAAATGCCCAACTGTTGAGCCACTTCTTTAGTGGAAAGTCTCAAAATAGACTCTCCATCAAGATATACCGTACCAGTACGTGGTTTCAGCAGTCTTGCCATACCTCGTAACAAAGTTGACTTACCGCAACCATTAGCACCAACTAAAGCGCTAATCTGTTCCGTGGGAATTGCCAAATTCAAGTCACGAATAATCAGCGTACCATCGTAAGCTAAAGACAGATCTTGAGTTAATAATCCTTTCATAAGCTTTATTTTTTACGGTTACGAATTAGTAAAAAAAGAAAATAAGGAGCGCCGATAGTAGCAGTTACCACCCCACAAGGAAGTTCGATAGGTGCAAACAGCGTTCTTCCTAGCAAGTCTGCACTCACAACAATCACTCCGCCCAATAGTGCCGAGGTAAGAATTAACCCTTGATGATTTGTACCTACCAACTGTCGTCCTAGATGAGGTGCAATTAATCCAACAAAGCCAATCATTCCCGCAGTAGCAACTCCTGCACCTGCTAAGGCTACACCCACCAGTACGAGTAAACCACGCTCCCATTCCACACGAGTACCTAGACCTTTGGCAACATCGTCTCCTAAATTAAGAGCGTTTAAATGTCTTGCTTGTATCAACGCCATCGGGACAAAAATGAGCAACCAGGGTAAAAAGGAAAACACTTGTTCCCAGGTACGTCCGTAGACACTGCCAGCTAACCAAACTAAAGCATTACTAACATCACTAATTTCCCCAAAGGTAATCATCAAGCTGGTGAGCGCACTAGCGATCGCGGATAAGCCCACACCCATCAAGATAAATAGAATCGGCGAACTTCCATTGTTCCAAGCCAGTGAGTAAATTAAAACAGCCATCAATAAAGCACCAGCAAAAGCTGAAACAGGTAAGGTGTAAATCGGTGCTGATGGAAATAGGATAATTACTAAAACTGCTGCTAAACTTGCTCCAGTATTGATGCCGATAATACCAGGGTCTGCTAGCGGATTGCGTGTTAGACCTTGAAAGATAGTACCAGAAATTGCCAGTGCCACTCCTACCATAAAAGCGACAAGGGTGCGGGGTAGGCGCAGATTAGAAATCACAAAGGCATGGTCTGGGTTGCCTGTATCTATACCCAATACAGTTTTGACAATATCAAAGGGCGAGATGGGATATTCACCTCTACCCAGATTCATTACCATTGCCACCACAATCACTACTGCCAAACATAACAGCATCAGTGGTACGCGTCGGTCAAGCCGGAAAGATATTGCCTCGAAACGAATGACTAGCCAATCAAGCTTCATTTTTTCACCTTTGACTTAGCTAGGTACACAAAAAAGGGAGCGCCAACCAGCGCTGTCATCACACCTACAGGTAATTCCTGCGGTTTGAGTAATACACGGGCGGCAATATCTGCAACCAGGAGTAAAGTTGCGCCTACAACTGCGGAGTAAGGCAAAATCCAACGGTAATCAGCTTTGATGAAAAATTTCACCACGTGGGGAACGACTAAGCCAATAAAGCCGATTGGCCCTGCAAGCGATACTGAACTTCCCGCCAGTAAAACAACGCTGATGGCTGTGATGATTTTCACCCAAGCTGTCTGTTGACCCAAGCCTCTAGCTACATCTTCACCAAGACTCATGGTAGTAATTTGTCTACCAAGAGCAAAGGCAACGCCTAATCCAATGACGATAAAAGGCAATGCTTGCAAGAACATATTGACATCGCGTCCAGCCAATGAACCAGCTAACCAAAATCTAATTTCTTCTAACGTTCGTTGACTGACGATAAGGATAGCAGTGGTGAGGGAAGAAATGAGAGCCGCGAGTGCCGCGCCTGCTATTGTTAGATTCAGTGGGGTAGTGCCTCCTCGTCCGAGAGAACCAAGGAAGTAGACTAACATTGCTGTGGCTCCTGCACCCAAAAAAGCCACAATGGTTAAAACACTCAAGTCAGAAGTGCCAAAAACAAAAATTGTTGCAACTACAGCCAGTGCTGCTCCTGACTCAATACCCAAAATTCCTGGATCTGCTAAGGGGTTGCGTGTCAAACCTTGCATTAAGGCTCCGGATACTGCTAAAGCTCCTCCTACAAAGATCGCAATGAGCGATCGCGGCAATCTCACTGTTTGAATCACTAAGTGTTCGTAAGAACCATCAAAAGCCATAAAAGATGTCAAAATCTTACCTAGAGGAATGTCTGTTGCACCCAAAGTGACACTGTACACCAAACAAATTAGCAAGATACACAGTCCTAGAACGAGACCAAATAAAGTTGATACTTGTGGCTTTTTGAATCCTTTAGGTGACACCGTGCTTGGTTTTATCATTATCTTGCTGTCACTTGAAAATATTACACTCTACTGGTTAGTTGTTTATTTTAATTGGCACTCTCAATATTTAACAGTTTTATAATCATTAAATTGATAATCTTTCTTGATAAATTTATATATACATTACATTATTATGCAGATTTTATAACTATTCTCAGATTTTTAAAAGGAATAAAAGATACAGTTTGAGCTTTGATATTTATTCTCAATAAAGTGGTATTGTTTAGATCGACCTGAATCTGCTTTATCAGAGCCACTTGCGATCGCTAGGATGCGTTGTCATTAATAGCAGTTTCAGTCACCAGGCGTTACATCTGCACATGGTGGTGTGAATGAGGATTGATATTTTACTCAGGGTTTACAAAAGAAAATCAATACAGGTTTTACCCTTAATACTTAGTTTGATAATGGTTTTGTTTGTAGGAAGTCACACTATAGCCGTACCAACAAAATCCACAGAGATATTATGGGATACCTATGGTGTACCGCACATCTACGGAAAAGATAACCAGAGTGCATTTTATGCCTTCGGTTGGTCGCAAATGCAAAGTCACGGAGATTTGCTTTTGCGTCTTTATGGTCAAGCACGAGGACGCGCAGCCGAATACTGGGGAGAGGAATACACAGAGTCAGACCGATGGGTATTGACGACCGGAATTCCAGAACGCGCCAATTCCTGGTACAACGCACAGAGTTCAAATTTTCGCAGTTATCTTGATGCTTTTGCAGCTGGGATCAATGCTTATGCTTCCCAAAATCCTAAGTTGATAAACGATGAAGTGGAGATGGTGTTACCAATCAAGCCGGAAGATGTGATGGCTCACCTACATCGGGTACTCAATTTCACCTTTGTGGTCAATCCAGAGCAAGTATTAGAGTTGAGCAAACAAAAGTTGCAAGCAGGATCTAATGGTTGGGCGATCGCACCAAGTCATTCTGCTAGTGGGAAGGCAATGTTGTTAGCAAATCCACACTTACCGTGGTCAGATTTATTTCTGTGGTACGAAGCTCAAATTACTGCACCGGGAATCGACGCTTACGGAGCCACACTTGTAGGTATTCCTGTATTGGCGATCGCCTTTAACAACAACTTAGGTTGGACTCACACCGTTGACACCTATGATGGTTGGGACTTATACGAACTCACACTAGCAGATGAAGGTTATCGCTTTGATGACAAAGTTCGTAACTTCGAGACAAAAACCTTGTTTTTGAAGGTGAAGCGCAAAGATGGCTCGTTGCAAGAACAACCGTTAGTAGTGAAAAATTCTGTCCACGGGCCTGTGGTAGTTGAGAAAAATGGTAAAGCCTTGGCACTGAGAGTTGCAGGCCTAGACCGACCAGGTGTACTTCAGCAGTGGTGGGATATGGCACGTTCTCAAAACCTCAATCAGTTTGAAACCGCACTCAAGCGCCTACAACTATCGATGTTTACGGTAATGTATGCAGATAAACAAGGGCATATTATGCACCTATTCAACGGTCAAGTTCCGGTGCGTTCTTTTGGCGATTTTAAATACTGGCAAGGCATAATCCCAGGCAATACATCCAAGACCTTATGGACAAAAATTCATCCTTACCAGGATTTACCGCGCGTAGTTGACCCCAAGAGTGGCTGGTTGCAAAATACAAATGACCCGCCTTGGACAACTACATTTCCGACCGCCATTAATCCAGATCGCTACCCGCCTTACATAGCACCTCGCTTCATGGATTTCCGATCGCAACGTTCTGTGAGGATGTTGGCTGAGGATGACAAAATCTCTTTTGATGAAATGATTGCAGATAAGCACTCTACTCGCATGGAACTAGCGGATCGAATTTTGGATGATTTAATCCCCGCTGTACGCAAGTATGGCCAGGAATTAGGGCAAAAAGCAGCCGACGTTCTCGAAGCCTGGGATCGCCAAGCCAATGCAGATAGTCGAGGGGCGGTACTATGTGCCTCTTGGGTAAAACAGATGGACTGGGATCGCATGTTCAGTAAACCTTGGAGTGAAAAATCTCCACGCACCACACCCGATGGCTTGGCTAATCCCAAAGTTGCAGTGGCAACACTCGAAGCGGTAGCAGCACAGGTACAAAAGACTTATGGGGCACTTGATGTTTCGTGGGGAAAAGTTTTTCGGTTAAAGTTGGGTAATGTGGATTTGCCTGCCAATGGTGGAGACGGTAACCTAGGAATTTTTCGCGCACTTGATTTTGCTCCTGAAGGAAACGGTCAGTTCCAAGCGGTTGCAGGTGATTCCTATGTTGCTGCGATTGAATTTTCTCATCCAGTACGAGCGCAGGTACTAACTAGCTACGGTAATGCAACTCAACCGGAATCGCGCCACATTAGCGACCAGTTACAGATGTTTGCCAACAAAAAGTTGCGTCCTTGTTGGCGATCGCGCTCAGATATTCTTGCCCACCTAGAAGAACGCAAAGTATTCTGAAGATTATGAGGAGACAGCAATGAAAGATCGACTAGTTATAATTCCCAAATCTATGCAGAAAGCCCAGAAAACCCTCCTCTGTGCACCTCTGCGGACTTAATGATAAGTCTTTAATCAGACACGATATAACTAGTATCTGCTGCTTGTACTGCGATCGCACCATGAAACATATTCATACCACAGCTAAAAGCATATTCACCTGTTTTTTCAGGTGTAAACTCAATAGATGTCAATTTATTGAGTGGTAACTCGGCAGCAATCCCAAAATCAGGGATTAACACTTCTGCAAGACAATCACTGGGATTCTGGCGCAGAAAGTTGAGTTGAACTCTTTGCCCTGCTTTCACAACAACACGATTTGGTGTATAGCCCTTATCCACTTTGATAGTGACTTTCTGAATTCCTTGCTCTACTGTCGATTGCAAAGATGGAAGTTCTACGGTTGCTTTATTTTGATGAATCGAAGTTGAGGATTTGGATTGAGGTTCTGCCATCGTTTCCTGCTTCTTTGAAGCTGTAGATTGAGTGACTGAAGCTTCGGCTCGAATTTCACCACGAAACATGTTCATGCCACAGGTAAAAATATAATTTCCGACTTGTTTGGGTGTAAATTCCACAGCGGTCGCTTGATTGAGTGGTAAATCTACGGCAATATGAAAGTCTGGAATTAGCACCTGCTCCAAGCAACTACTAGGATCTTTGCGGTCAAACAAAAGCCGCACGGGCTTAAGCGCTTGCACCACGATACGGCTTGGCTCATATCCACCGTCAACGGTCACGGTTACTTCTTGGATACCCTCGCCTGCTGCAACTGCCTTCTGGGACTTGGGCTTACTGAGCAAGAACCACCAAAGTTCTAAGCCAATTAGCCCTAATCCACCAAGCGTAACTGCAACTTTGTTTCCTAACGGCAGGTCAATGCGTTGAAATTGACTTGTTAGCTCTGTTTGAGATGAGTGGGTTTCATGCGATATTTGTGCGGCTGCTTTACCAGAAGCAAGTCCCAACACAATTCCTAGACTTGCGATACTACCGATGATTGCTGTTTTATTCATTGAAAAACCTCTTATGGGAATGCAACTGTGCGACAAGCTACGCTAAAGCCTCTGGAATTGACCCCGAAATCACCCCCAGCAGAAATCTGAATTCTGCTAAACTGCCGAAAAATATCACTTTAATTGAGCATCATCATTTCCTCTAGCCAAGTGTTTTAGGTTGAAAGTTCCGTAACCGTAACGCATTGCTGACTACAGAAACCGAGCTAAATGCCATTGCTGCACCCGCGATAATGGGGTTAAGTAACCAACCGAAGATCGGGAAGAGAATACCAGCAGCAATTGGAATGCCAGCAACATTGTATATGAAGGCAAAGAATAGGTTTTGCCGAATGTTGTGAATCGTAGCGCGGCTGAGTTGAATGGCAGTAACGATGCCTTGCAAATCACCAGAGATCAGCGTGATATCACTGGCGGCGATCGCCACATCTGTACCTGTGCCAATTGCTATACCGACATCAGCTTGAGCCAAAGCTGGTGCATCATTAATCCCATCACCGACCATTGCGACAATTTTGCCTTCTGTTTGCAGTGCTTGCACTGTGGCTGCTTTTTGGTCGGGACGGACTTCTGCCAAGACACGTTTGATACCAACCTCACGAGCAATACTTTCTGCGGTACGACTGTTGTCGCCTGTGAGCATCACGACTTCTAAACCAAGTTTTTGCAACGCTCTTACCGCTTGGGTAGAAGTAGGTTTGATAGCATCAGAAATACCCATCAATCCTTTAATTTCTCCGTCTACTGCCAGCCAAACCGCGGTTTTACTTAAGTATTCTAAGCGTTCTTTGTCGTTTTGTAGAGATTGAGTCTCGATGCCCAACTCTTCCATCCAGCGTTGCGTACCAATTTGTACAAGGCGATTGTCAACGATACCTTGAACGCCACTACCAGCCAGGGCTTCAAAATCTTTGACAGACGCGATTAATCGCGTCTCTACTTGAGATTGAGCATATCTGACAACTGCTTCTGCAAGTGGATGTTCGGAATTTTGCTCCACAGATGCAGCTAGTTGTATCAGCTTGATTTCGTTACTATTGCGAGTGCCATTAACTGTGACAAAATCTGTAACTGTTGGTTTACCTTGGGTAATTGTGCCTGTTTTGTCTAGTACTATTGTTTGAATCTTGTGTGCCAGTTCTAAACTTTCGGCTCCCTTAATGAGAATGCCATTTTCTGCACCTTTACCCGTGCCTACCATTACAGAAGTTGGTGTGGCTAAACCCAAAGCACAAGGACAAGCAATAATTAATACCCCAACTGTAGTAATCAGCGCTAGGGTCACGTTGCCCATGATGTTGTACCAAATGATAAAGGTGAGAAGAGCGATCGCAATCACCGCCGGGACAAACCAGCCAGTAACTTGGTCTGCCAACCGTTGAATCGGAGCTTTAGAACCTTGGGCTTGCTGCACTAGTTGGACAATCTGCGCCAGCACTGTATCCTTCCCTACTCGTGTCGCCCGGAACTTGAAGCTCCCAGTTTTGTTGATGGTGGCTCCAATCACTTCATCCCCAGGTTGCTTTTTGACTGCTAGACTTTCACCTGTTACCATCGCTTCATCAACTGTGGATGTCCCCTCAACTACTTCTCCATCAACAGGAATTTTCTCACCAGGACGAACAAGTACCACATCGTCAATCTGTACCTGTTCAATCAGCACATCAATTTCTCGTCCATTACGAATTAAACGTGCTGTTTTCGCTTGCAAACCAACCAGTTTACGAATTGCTTCTGAGGTTTGTCCCTTGGCGCGGTTTTCTAGCCACCGTCCCAAAAGAATTAAAGCAATAATTACAACTGCTGCTTCATAATATACATCTGGCTTTAATCCTTGAGCCACAAAGAAACTGGGGAAAAGTGTGGCGAACAGAGAATATACGTATGCTGCTCCTGTGCCTAAAGCAACTAGAGTATCCATTGTGGCAGCGTGTCGTTTCACAGCTTTCCAGGCATTTTTGAAGAAATCGGCACCGCACCAAAACAGTACTGGGGTTGTCAGCACCAGCTGTACCCAAGAATTATGCAACCATGTCGGAATAAAAGGCAAATTCAATCCCAGCATCATGGGTAACGACCCAATTACCAATACAGCACCTATGACCCCAGCCACAATCACTTTCCGCAGTAGATAACGAGATTCTCGCAAACGAGCCGTTTTCTCGGCATCATCTTCTCCTGCCATCAGGTTTTGTTCTTGGAGTGGATAGGCAGAGTAACCTGCTGTATCCACTGCATCTTGGATGGCTAGTACATCAGTTGCTCTGGGGTCATACTCAACCGTTGCCTGTTCTGTCCCAAAGTTCACACTACATTCATTCACACCTGGGACAGAACTAATTGCTTCTTCGATACTTCTAGCACAAGAGGCGCAACTCATGCCGCGCAGTTTCAGTGTGGCTTTTTCCATTCTTCTGACTTCTTAGTAAGTACTTGTATTAGTTTTTATGCAATTGAATAGCCCGCTGCTATAATCGCTTCCTTAACTTCGGTTTCAGATGCCTGGGTTTCGACGCTGACTAGCTTCGTTTTCGGATCGGCCTCAACCTTAGCTGTGGTGTCAACTGCTTGGATGGCTTTTGTGATAGTCTCGCCGCAAGCAGAACAAGCCATGTTAGGAACTGTTAACTGAATCATAGTTTTAATCCTTGATTTGCTCAACTAATTACATTGTGAACTCTCCAGTAAACTGGAGAGTCAAGGGGAGGAGAGAAATTTTTTGAAAGGACAGTCGCGATCGCTTTTATCGGGTGAGTAGCGATCGCTCTCGTCGCAACGGTGGTTCTGGTTTGGGATTAGCCATTTTCAGGCTATTATTCATGCACATCAAGGCAAATTAAACGTACAAAGTGAATTGGGTAAAGGTAGTATTTTTACAGTTCAATTACCTAAGGAAAAATGATCCCATTTCTAAAAATGTTTGCGACAGATAGAGCATTCAAGATAAAGTCATAGCCAGTTAGGAAAGCAGCAATTTCAGGAGTCAATTGAGCAAGAAGTTGAGTAGTCTTAATTGGCAAATTTTCCAGGTTCTCAGCCACTCACCAATTGGCTTAACTCCTTTAAGTGAATGCTATCTCTGTTATATTTACCATCTGTCGCATTCTTTTTTCAAATTGGTATAACTAATGATTAATGACGAACCTTTCGTAGATTTACGCAAGTATGACCAATCCTGGTTTGATCGGGGACGACCTGGTTGGTATATTTTACTTTGGTGGTTGATGCAAGCGATCGCCTTTCCCCTCACTCCTCAACCGCTAAATATTCTGCGTTGTGCTTTGCTGCGGTTGTTTGGCGCTCGTATTGGCAAAGGCGTATTGATTAGACCCACTGCCCGCTTCACATACCCTTGGAAAGTCACCATTGGCGACTACAGTTGGATTGGCGATGACGTAGTTTTATACAGCCTAGATGAGATTCGCATCGGCGAACAGTGCATAATTTCTCAGAAAAGTTATTTATGTACTGGTAGCCATGATATCCAAGACCCTGCTTTTGGGTTGAAAACAGCGAGTATCACTATAGGTAATGGAGTGTGGGTAGCAGCAGACTGTTTCGTCGGTCCAGGAGTAGAAATTGGGGCTAATGCAGTAATTGGCGCTCGCAGTAGTGTTTTTACTCACATGCCTTCCGGTCAGGTTTGCTTGGGAAGCCCTTGTCGTCCCAAATATTCAAGGCTGGGAAAATAGAAAAAAGATTGACTGATGACTGAAGTCATCAGGAGCCATCGCTGGTCAAAGTCAGCAAATATCGTCAAGCGATCGCAACTCTATCTCCAATCCAAGCAAAGGCGAAGTTGATTGCTCTGGGGTTGGATGGCAAAACCCCTTTATCAGTACAGGCTTACCAGGCTCAAAATCAACCTCAAAACCTAAGCTCACTCTCATGTGATTTTGTTTTCTAGTGACTTGGAGTTGTCCTACGAGCAATTAATTGACTACTACAAACTTCGCTTTCAAATTGAATTCATTGATTGGTGATGTAATTACCTATCGTAACAAATTCATTGCTTGGCGAACACCAGCAAGGATGTTTTCTGATTGTCCAGAACTGCTAATTGCAAACAAAATATCTCCAGACTGAGCAAATGTAGAGATTGGTTTGCTGAAAACCTGTTCATAGCCAAAGTCCTTACTAATGCAGGTCACTAAGGCACTGTCGTTGAAAGCGATCGCCAATCCTCAACAAGTAGTATTCTGTCTGGGATCGGATGGTTCACAGCAAGAAGGAAATAATGCTGAAGCCGCACGTTTAGCTGTAGCCAAAAATCTCAACATCAAATTGATTATTGACGATAACAATTCTACTTTTAGTGGATATCCCTCAGATTATTTACCATTTCCGAAATCACAATGGCGCGGCTGAATAAATCCAACGTTCTCTGCCAATTTTCCCATAGGATGAACTAGCAGACAACACCTGCCATTTTGGAGCAATCACCCTTTGCCGAAGTGTTCAAAATTCCAAATTCTGCAAAAATCCGTAGATGGCACAGATTCTAGAGGCGATCGCAAGCTTTATTCTGTTGTAGCGACTTTCGGATGCAACATTGCTGTCTAAGCTAACTTCTGTTTGTAGTAAGCGATTTATCGCTCTGGTCAAGGGTTTCAAGGGCTAAAGCCTTTACTACAAGCTTTTATTTAATTAAGTCTTTCTACTTAGTATCAATTCTTTCTAATCCACTGTAGATATTGAACCGTTCGCCACGCAGGAACCCAATTAAAGTAATCCCAAATTCTTGAGCTACAGACACTGCCAAACTGCTAGGGGCAGAAACAGAACAGACAATGGGAATCCCAGCAGCGGTAGATTTTTGCAAAATTTCAAAACTGGAGCGTCCGCTTACCATGAGAATATGATTATTTAAAGGCAATTCTTCACTGAGCAAAGCTGTACCGATCAATTTATCCAGGGCATTATGCCGTCCTACATCCTCTTGCAAGTTCAACAATTGCCCTTGAGTATCGAAGACAGCCGCAGCGTGCAAACCTCCCGTAGCAGTGAAGATACCTTGAGCCGCCCGCAGCAGATCGGGTAGGCTGTAAATGATTTCAGATGTCACCATTAAGTTAGGGGGAATTTCGGGATATCCCCGCAAACGTAAACCTTCAAGGCTAGCTTTACCACAAACACCGCAGGCGCTATTGGTGTAGAAGTGGCGTTCCAAAGGCTGTAAATCTGGAATCAAACCCTGTCGTAGTTCTACATTTACAATGTTGTATCGCTGCTCACCGTCTACTGATTCATCCACACAATAGCTGATGTGTTGGATATCTTCCCTACAGTTAATTACTCCTTCGCTGTAAAGAAAACCAGCAGCTAATTCAAAATCTGCTCCTGGTGTTCGCATCGTAACGGCTACTGTGCGAGCTTGGGAGACAAGGCGAATTTCTAAAGGTTCTTCAGTGGTGAGATAGTCTTGTCGAAGACGCTTTTTGCCATTTTCGACTACCCAAACTTGCGCTTTAATTTTGCTTTTAATAGGTATTTTCATTAATTACTATAATAATCACAAACAATTAGTCACAATTGGTCTCTATACCTCTGTGCGATCGCGCTTTCTTCAAAACTGTATCTGTTAACCTGACTTTTGGCATTGGTTTGATGTCTTGGGAAGCTGACCCAACAGAATTTCAAACTACTTGGTTGCCTTGTTTAGAACAGTACGCACATAAGTTGGTAATCATTGCAGGCTTAGAGGAGTAAACAATGGAACAGTTTGAGTTCAATGTTTTCCTTTGCCACAATAGTAAGGATAAACCTGCGGTCATAGAAGTTGCTGAACAACTCAAGCAATGTGAAATAAAACCCTGGTTAGATATTTGGGAATCACCCCCTGGTCGTTATTGGCAGGCTTCATTAGAGTTTTTTACACGTTCATTTCTCCTTATCTTTTTTGATTTGTCAAGTTCATACTGTACCAACTTAGATGAGCTTACCCTATTCTAAATGTTGACGTGTAGATGCGAAATTTTAGTCATATAGTGCATATTTAAGCGCTATCATCTGATAACATGAAAAATCCGTTGATGAAGTCAGAAATAATGAGTGTAACAATTGTCTAGAAGATGATTTCAATAACCAAGGTGAGTGTGGATTTTAATTCAATTTGATTGCTTCTGAATTTTTCTAGTTTTCACTCGTTTGACGCGAAGCGATAAAAAGCCCAATTGTGTAACGAGTATTGTGCTTTTACCTATTGATTATTTGTTTGAAACTTAAAGCTGTTATAGAGTATGTAGAAAAAGCATTTGGCTACAAATTTTAGTCAGAACATACTTCACTGTTGTTTTGGCGTAGCCACTTATACAATTTGTTGTTCTAGAAAGGATGTAATTAGTTCTATATAGATACTTGCAGCTGCCGTGATAAAAGCTAAGATTCAAATTGGTAGGCAACAGTGTCCAACCAATTCACCCCTATTAATGTAAACAATGCCAAGTAAGGTAATCAACGTCAAAGAATACACTGTTAGAGCGCACAAGCGAGAGATTCACACTCGGATTTTTAACTTTGTCTGTAAGCAGTGCGAGCAACCGACACAACGCGAGACTTTTGGCCCAAGACCACTGTACTGTGAGCAATGCCGTGCGCCACAACCACCGAAGAAGTCTTCAGTACCTCCCAAGAAAAAAGCACTGCCCAGACCCATGACTTATAAGAGTGACGTAGACCTATCTCAATAAGGAAGAACCACAAGTCAGAATACATGAACAAAAAATGGGCATCAAATGGCTCACCAAAATTTGGCATCGAGTAAAGCTATTAAGCTTGAAAAGTATTGCCAGCACCCAGTCACCCCAGCAACGAATGTGATTGAAGAACCGATTGGTTCTGTGTCCGTCACAAATGTTAGATAAACATCAAACAAGGTGCTTGTGAATAGTTATTTCAGAAGCATCTTGAGTTGATTTTGAATAATGAGAAAACTTGCACTTATCATAAGTGTTTTCTCTAGTCAGTTGGTACGATTAAAAGCTATTATCGGTGTATTCATTGTCTCATGTTGTACATTTTGAGCTAGCAGCAGATGTGATATGTTAGTTTTACTAGTAATCGATAACAAAAATGTAATGCTGCTAAAAGCGATAGCGGTTTTGGTTTAAAAGTTTATGGATAGTCAATCGCAATTACAGTCTCCTCCTGAAACCTTTCTTGCTCCACTGTTAGAATTACGAGATTACTATGCTCCTCTAGTAGAAAATTACGAGAAATTATACACACAAGCTTTAGCAAATCTCAATCATGTAGAAGCATTGCTATCTAATTGGTCTTCTAACTCCCAGCTTAACGGCAACCTGTCAACAGATGAGATGATGAATGAGGTAGTGACTGCTTCTGCCTTTGAAAACTTACGCATCACTGAGACTCAAGTCAAATTGGGAGAGCCGACTGACTCTGAAATTGAACAGACAAATGATTTAGAGATAGATAATTCATCTAGAACGTCTCAAAACATCGATATACCGTTAGTGGCGGGTGAAGTAGTTACCGCTGCTGAATCAGAAAATTCGTTGTTCGTAAACAGCGATAGCATTACTGAACCCCAAGTGGATTTGGTACAGCCTGTCGGTTCCGAAGTTGGACAAACAAATGATTTAGAAATAAATGAATCATTTTCAGAATCTACGGACACTGACACACCCGAACAAGCTCCAGATAAATTGCTTAAGTGGTCAGAGATTCCAATGAATAGCGAGTATCAATCTCTAAACCGCACCGAAGCAATCCAAAAGGTATTGCAAAAACATGCTGGAACTATGTGTCACATTGATTTTATCGTGCGATCGCTTTATGGGGAGTTGAAACCAGATGTTTTTAAAGTAGTTAAAGGCAGAGTTCATTCAACACTTACTCGTGGCAGAGAAAGTGGTAAGTGGTTTACTATTCCTGGCAAACCTGGATGTTATACGCTGGACTTAAAATTACTTAACTCCAATCGTAATAGTAGTTCTTCTAAGCAAAGCAAAAATCAAAACAAGAAACCTGACCCAGTTGCAAAAACCAATCTTATTCCAATGCTTGGAGAATTTGAAGGGCAATTTTTGATTGATGCGCTCACCTCTTTGTTGCAACAAAACCCAAAAAAAGTTTTCAATGTGGCAGAAATTATCGAAGAATTATATGGAGAACTTGATATATCAGATGTTAGAGAAGTTAAACCCAAAGTGCTGAATGAATTATCGCGGGGACATCGCACAGGGCGATTCTCAAGAGTGCCTGAAGAAAAAGGACTTTATACTTGGGATTCTAAATTACTAACAAAAGCAAGCGCTAGCTGAAATAGTGTGAGCAATGTTGCCTGCTAAGAAGAATTCAGAATAGCTGAATTCTTCTTCAATTACTACTTTTAATCTCAAGAATCAAAGTAAAATTTTACAGATTCTTTAAACTAAACTGTGCGCGTTTGCACTTGATGACAGCTTCGCCAACCCTAAGTAGGCCGGCGTGAAGATTTATCGTTAAAGCAAGGCAGAAGGGAAGAGGGTTTGAGTTAACTTTACTTATCGTTACATAGTTCGGTTTATTTGCGCCTTTCTACTTATACAAATTTCAACAAATCAAACCATCTACTCAACCCAATTGAGCTTACCGATTAGCTATTAATGATTGTTCGCGAATAGTTGATAATACTAATGGCGGGCGCAGGCAAAGATAAGCAAGAGAACCGAGCAAGGGAACAAACACCACTGCTAAAAATACCTGAGCATTAGGGAAACGACGACGAGCCATATCATCACCAACAACAGTAGGAAATAAAAAATAGAACAGGCAAAATGCCAAGCTCATGCCATTGATAAAGCGATCGCTTTGGAACTGCTGCACATAATCTCCCCAATCACCAAAGGCAAAACCATAGACAAGCAAGATAACTGTGCTTAAAGTCAAAACGATGCCGTAAAGGCGAGAATCCAGCAGATTCAAAAAAGCATCCTTTTGTCCAGAAAATTGTTGATTAGGTTCGCGAAAAGCCAAATATGGCAAAAGACCAAGTACACCTGAACCCACTGATGCTATGGCAAAAGGCCAAAAAGGAATCCATTGCATTCTGCCATCAATGAACAATAAACCACTATAAATTAATAGCCAAATATCCACTAGAGAAAATAAACAAAGGATAATTGGATTGATAGCAGCCCACTCAAGAGTAAATATATTTTTTAACAGCGTTAGCGTTTCATCTAAGTGCAGGGGCGGCGCTAACAACAAAATATAGGCGATAAATCCAGCCCACAATAACCACAATGCAAGTTTAAGAGTCATAATCTTCAGCTGGTGTGCATAAAATTATTTCAAAGACAGAATTAATTAATTGAGTATCTGGTGTTTGCCAGTTGACGCTAGAACTTTTATCAGGCAGCCAGGATAAAACTATCAATTAGTTAAATCATTTTGCATTGTAAATTATCAATCCGCTGCTCATTGTCGCTCGATGGGCATAGCTTCTGCTACCGTTTGCACGATCGCCTGTGAGGAATCATTTAAAAATGACTAACCAATTATTAAGGAATAGGAACGACTGAGGAGCCTTAGTCGTTCCCCCAATAATGTGCTATGGGTACAAGCTTAAAAAATAGCTAAGTACATGCCTACCTTCCGAAGAAGGATTATAGGCATGTATTGCTCTATACAAAATTCAGTAACAATTGCTCAATAACAGTCACTGTCTATAACTGGAGGTTCAACCGCTGCCTAGAAATCTAATGAATTTCTCTGATATGACTGCTGCCAATTTATTGCGATCGCTACGATGACAAGGTGGTTCTGTTCTGTTGCCTTAGTATCAGTTTTCTAAAAGATGTTATTCAATCTCTAGTCCATCGGAAATTGGCATCTCAACAACAAGATTCAACTTAATTTAACAAGTCGAGAATCTGAACTTTCCGGTTTACTCAGCATCCCATACTGAAGACAAAACAACCCGAAAGCCACATACTCTTAGTCCACCATCTGACTCGTTCCAGCTACGACTGGCGCTGCGACAAAGTTCTGCACTAAAACTCCAAGAACCACCGCGTAGTACTCGACGATAAATATCACCGCCAACTTCCCATACTGTTCCATCTGTTGGTGCGCCATAATAATTGTTATGCCAAGGGTCAGCACACCATTCCCAAACTAACCCGTGCATGTCATACAATCCAAAGGTATTCGCTACCTGAAAACTACCGACATCGGTTGTTTCTTTACGATATCTAGTTTTGGCTTCACTAGAGTAAGTATCGCTGTCGCTACAAGTTACTAAATCAGGGGTAACTGTTTCGCCAAAGTGGAAAGATGTAATTGTTCCAGCGCGACAAGCATATTCCCATTCCGCTTCACTGGGTAAACGATATTCGCGTCCGGTTTTTTGTGAAAGTCTCAGGCAAAATTCTACAGCTTCGTGCCAAGACACATTTTCCACTGGTCGATTCTGACCTTTAAATTTGGAGGGGTTGGGATTTAAGGCTTGTTTGACTTTGGGTAAACCCGCTACTGCTCTCCACTGTGCTTGAGTTACGGGAAATTTTCCCATAAAAAAAGGTTTGATTGTAACTTGATGTTGGGGACGTTCGTCAGCATCTCCTTCAGACTCTGGTGAACCCATCATAAATGTACCACCAGGAATAGAGACCATTTCTATCGTGATACCTTTACTCAATTCTTCTATAAAAAATTTAGCACTGGGGCGATCGCGGCTTACCTCTCGACCAGCTGTATCTACTGTAACTACTTCAAATTCAAAGGTTTGTAAGGGAGGTAATGGAAGATTGACTTTTTGTGGTAGCGGTAATTGTATTAATGTATGTTGGGTAGTTTCTATAATTTGTGGTTCGACAGTAGAATTTTTTGACTTCAAGTCATTTAAAACATCTGCTGCTGATTGATATCTTTCGCTAGGCAAATGTTTTAGTAACTTATCCAAAATTTTGCCTAATTCATCACTAATAGTAATAGTTTTTTTCTGTAAATGCTCTTGCCACAACCATTTACCATTCATGGCATCATAAAGACCATCATTAATTTGCCCGTAAGCATCTTGTAAAGGCAAACATTGAGTCAAAAGACGCACGCAAGTTACACCTAAGGCATATAAATCACTGGCATGACAAGCAAATCCAGCCATTTGTTCGGTTGGGGCATAACCGATGGTATAAATAACCGTAGCTTGTCTGGCTAAACTAGTTTGTGTTACCTGTTTTGCACCACCAAAGTCAATTAATACTGGTTTGCCGTCAGTTGCTCGGCGGATGATATTTTCTGGTTTGATATCCCGATGGATAACATTACGAGAGTGAACGAATTCGAGAACTGGCAATATATCAATTAAAAGCTGGCGGATTTGTTCTTCGCTAAAAGGTTGTTGTTGAACTTCTTGTAAGAGAGTTAGTCCTTGAATAAATTCTTGGACAAGATACAAACTTAAACCTTGTTCAAAGTAAGCTAGTAATCTAGGTATTTGGGTATGATTTTCTCCCAATTCATACAACCGAAATGCCTCTTCTTTAAAGAATTCTGCTGCTTTGGTGCGTTGTACTGTTCCTTGAACTTGAGGGAAGAATTGCTTAATAACACAAGGAGCATCCAATCTATCTGCGTCTTCGGCTGCATAGGTTCTGCTAAATCCGCCTTCACCTAATAGCCTCAATACGCGGTAACGGTTTCTCAGAAGTTTGCCAAAGCTGCTTTGTCCACAACTGATGCAAAATCTATTACCGTCGGGGTTGAATGGATTTGAGCAATTGGGATTTTGGCAGATTTGCATAATGAAGAGAAAATAGCATCTTGTCCCAAGTTAGCCCTAATATTGTCAAATTGAAAATAGATATCTAGTGCAAGAAAGCAGTTCTGTTGAATACAGAAGGAATATTGCTTGTATAGTCAACTTAATATCCTTTTTCAACTGATAGTTATTTCACTTATTGCTGCCACGCTGCACTAGATAAATAAATTCGTTATATCTTTCATCTGTGTATATATCTAATATGAAAAACTACAGATGAAGAACTTTTATTTATTTGTAGCTTACTGGTACTTTTTAAGTAATAGTACATGCGATTAAACAGATATCTATTACAACAAGAAATAATAAGACTAAGCTATTGACTTTGTCAAGCGTATCTCCATAGTATTAGTCTTCATGAATTAAGTGAAGACTCTAAACTAGCTGATACAAAAATAACCTGATTACCTCGTTTTGCTATTTATTAGGTATTTTCAAACACCAATCTAGCTAAATAGTATTCAAATTCATCCCTCTCAAGAAATAAATTATGTAATTGCTGAATATTAAATTTATAGTTTTAGTTAAGTATAAAAGTTTTCTTCTACTCGATCGGAAATTTTGTGTGTATTAAGATGCATAATTCCAAATTGGATGTTCTTAATATTACTACTACTTTATAGGAAGTTCTATGATAAATTCTGTGCCTTTTCCTAATGCAGAAATACAGTTAAGTTTTCCTAAATGCTTTTCTTCTATAATTTGCCGACTAATAGATAATCCCAAGCCCGTTCCTTTACCCACAGCTTTAGTAGTAAAAAATTGTTCAAATATATGTTTTTGTACCTCTGGCTCCATGCCGTTACCATTATCTTTAATTGAAATAATCACACCTTGATTTGTGTAATTTAACTGTGTAGAAATGATGATTTCTTTGAAATATTGCTCTGTATCTAGATTTTCAGGAATATTCAGAGATTCATCTAAAGCATCAATAGCATTAGCAATAATATTCATAAATACCTGATTAATTGGACCAGGATAACATTCTACATCAGGTAAATCATTATAGTTTTTAATAATTTTAATAGGCTGACGTGGATTATTTACTTTCAATCGATGCTTGAGAATCATCAACGTGCTTTCAATCCCTTGATGAATGTCAATAGCTACTTTAGTAGAGTTGTCAGAACGAGAAAAAGTTCGCAAACTATGACTAATTTCACAAATGCGCTCAACACCTAAACCCATTGATGATAGCACTCTTGGCACATCTTGAATCATTTCATCTAAGTCAATTGTTTGAGCATGGATTTTAATCTCGGATACCGGATTTGAATAGTAGTAGCGATAAAGTTGTAAATGCTGAATCAAGTTAGATGTATATTGAGATATGTAGTTTAAGTTACCCTTGATGAAACCAACAGGATTATTAATTTCATGAGCTACACCAGCAACTAACTGACCGAGAGCAGACATTTTTTCACTTTGTACTAGTTGGAGTTGAGATTGTTTTAATTCATGTAGTGCTTGAGAAAGTTCTGCTGTACGTTCCTGCACTCGCTGTTCTAGTTCTAGCTTCTGCTGTGCTAATTGTTTGGTCAAAAAACGCAGCTTTAAATGCACGTTAATTCTCGCTAAAAATTCTTCTGTCTGAAAAGGTTTAGTGATGTAATCAACGGCTCCGATAGAAAGACCTTTGACTTTATCAGTTGTGTCAGATAAGGATGTCATAAAAATAATAGGAATATCTTGGGTCAGTTCGTTTGCCTTAAGTCTTTGACAAGTTTCAAACCCATCGATTCCCGGCATCATAACATCTAATAAAATCAGATGAGGTTGGGCATATGCTGCTTGTTCCAGCGCACTTTCGCCATCAGTAGCTACCAAAATTTCCCATCTGGAATTAGCGATCGCTGTAGAGATTAATTGTAAATTTGTCTTATTATCATCTACGATCAAGATGATGGCATTTTCAAAATATGTTTCATTCATTGAGTTCGCCCCTTAAAATATTTGATAAATTCACGAATTTTTTTTGCTTCAAATTCATCAGCTAGTTGTCGAACTTCTGTGATAAATGCAAAAAATCTCTCATCTAGTTGTTCCAATTCATCTAATGCTATTTTTATACCTTTAATATTCCCCCTCATCGCCAAATCTAACAACTTTTCCAGTTCAGTCTCTACTGGTACAACAAAATCAAAATTTGGAATATGAGATGTCGAACAATGCCATTGGTCATCTACAATCAGAATTTTTGGGTCTTTGTCTTTAAGTGGAACAATCTTTGTGCTTTCATATGGTGAAGTTTGTATCCAATTACTAGCGATTTCTAAATCCAGGTCTAGCCAAAATTTACTGCCAAATCCCAAATTGCTTTCGACTTTGATTTCACTTCCCATTAACTCAGCAATTTTGCAGCTAATGGCTAATCCTAGCCCAATTCCTTCTACTTGTTTTTGTTTGTCACATACCTGCTCAAAGGGCAAAAAAATCTTTTCTAATTGTTCGGATGTTATGCCTGCTCCGGTATCTTCAACTTGAAATCTAATTTGGATAATATTTTGTTCGCTCTCTACATCCGAATTTTGAGTTTCCAAAATTTTTACTTTAAAAGCTACTTTGCCGCTATCGGTAAATTTAATTGCATTTCCAAGTAAATGAATTAAAACTTGTCGCAAACGTTTTTCATCTGCATGAATGCCATTAGGAAGCTGGGAATCTGCATGATAAATAAACGAAATATTTTTTTGGGATGTACCAATACGACACATTTCCACTATGCTCCTTAAAAAGGAAGGGAAATGGAAATCGCTCTTGTGCAGTTCCAGTTTCTGAGCTTCAAGTGTAGAGAAATCTAAAATATCGTTGATTAAAGTTAATAAGTGGGAACCACATTGATGAATGATGTTAACACCTTCAAGTTCTAATTGAGTTAAAGTTTGGGAATGTTGCAGGATTTGTGCGTAACCCAAAATGCCATTCAAGGGTGTACGCAGTTCATGACTCATGTTTGCTAAAAACGCTCGTTTAGCTTGGTTAGCAATATCAGCAGCTATTTTGACAGCTTCCAGTTCTTGGGTATGTAGGACATAGTACTGAGTGTAGTTATCGCTAGCTTTTTGCTCTAGAGTTTGAGAATACTCCTGTAGTTGCTGATTAGCTTTTTCTAGTTGCGACTGCTTGTTGCTGGAGTTAATTTGTAGCAGTTGCCAAGTCATACAACTGCTAATCAAAGATCCACAAAAAAACCATAGCCACTCTCCTTGCGAAAACCACCCTTTCGTCAGAGGTTGTCCATCAATTACCGTCATTAAAATTTGGCTGATTAAATTCGCATGAACTACTAATCCAGCCATCTGTTTGCCACGATCCTGCAAAGTGTTATGATAACCAACCTGAAATAAGTCAAGTCATTGATACACTTAACTATTGTGCCAATTAAAAAAGCAGGTCTGTTAATCTAGACCACGTAGAGCTTTTACTAGTAATTAATTAATAACACTATTTTGAATAGCAAGTATTTTATATAAAAATCAATTTTTTTAAATAACTTACTTGCAAAGATGAAAATATAAATTTGTTAGTATTATTTTTAACCCTAAAGCACCATTATTTTACATGGTGTTATTGATTAAGTGACATCAGTGCTATCACGGTAGTCTTTATCAATTAAAATCAATTGACATTGCGGTTTTGATTCTTCGCCTGAAAACCTTCTGAGGCTAGACTTTCAATAATAAAATGGCAGCAGAGCTAAAACTGCTTTTAAAGAGAATCTAAATTTGAATACGACCTTTATATAGTCAGGGTTTTAAAGATTTTATCCAACTCGTTGCAGTGACGGTACTTTTAGTCCCAATAGCGCGGCATGGGTGTGATTTTGATAAAACGAGACTCAAGCGATCGCACTCACAACCCACTTTGTACTGCAAATCGAGATGAAACAGTTAGATATAAAATGTGGTAGCTTAACTGAACTTTTTTCTGAGCCTTAAATGAACTATTCTCTGAGCCAAAACTGGGACTTGGCTTAATATTTACCCTAATGGTAATCCTTAGTTAGCTGTGGATAAAGATATCAAGTTAACACACAGAAGGAGATAAAGTCATGCTACCTAAATATTTGATTAGTTTTGCTGCCGCTTCTTTACTGATGGAACACTCCGATGGAAGTTTGGGAGTTTATTAATTGTTGCTAAATCAGGATTTAATCGTGAACCAAAAATGAACAGCCTAACGAAAATTCTGAAATTGAATTCTTGTTAGGAAGATATTTTACTAAATATCCGGAGTTGCAAATTGAATTTAATTCAGACGCTACCCATAATATCTTGGCAGTATATTGTAGATCGCACTTTCTGTGAAAAACTCAAATTTATTGACTGGCAGGTAATATTTCTGAGGCTGATCGAATCTCATGCCGATCAAAAATTGAGTGTAATCCAAGCCTTGTTTGCAGTTCGACAGTATGGGTTGTTCCTATATTTAATCCAAAAATACCTATACGTGAGAATGGTTACTAATTAATAAATTGATACAGTATTACACGCACATATAGCTGATATTCATCAGTTTGAAAAAGACTGCCAAAACCTCTTTAGTGTTTGTTTGAAACACATTCCAGAATTTAGAGTTCGAGGAGAAGCTGAACGTTTAGAAAAGTAAAAATATATAAATTAAATTTTTTGCGATGTCAAGGATATTTCCTCTTGCAAAAAATATTAATTTGAGATTTCTGCAACAATAATTATTGCCAGGATAAAAATATGTTTAGTTTTATCAGAGTTTCTCTGGGCTTAGTTCATGCTGTCTTGATTTCGATTTGGGTGCTAACTGCGATCGCCAGCGTCAAGGCTGAAGATGCACTAGGAGTTTCGACACCCATTACTTCAGTTTCTCAGCTTTCTGATGTGCAACCAACTGACTGGGCATTTGGTGCGTTGCAATCTCTAGTTGAGCGTTATGGCTGTATAGCTGGATACCCTAATGGTAATTTCAAAGGCGATGTCTCACGACAAGCCGCTTTGCGTCTACGCGCCATGACTCGTTTTGAGTTTGCTGCTGCATTAAACGCCTGTTTAGACAGAATCAACCAACGAATTACTGCTGATATCACAGACATAGTTGCTAAAGAAGATTTGGCAACTTTGCAAAAACTGCAAAAGGAATTTACAACAGAACTCGCAACCTTACGGGGTAGAGTTGATGCTGTAGAAGCACGTACTGACAAGCTAGAAAAACAGCAATTTTCTACAAACATCAAACTCAGTGGTCAATTAATATTTGCTGCCATAGATGCTTTTGGAGATGCTAGCCGTAGTGGAAATGGGGATGAAAGCAACCTCACATTTTCTACCCGGTTGCGCCTGAACCTCAAAACCAGCTTTACGAAACCGAAAAAACCAAAAGATAAGTTTCCCAAAGATGAGCTACTTGTACGAATTCAGGCGAGTAATGTTATTAATCCGACTGCACCCGGAAATGAGACTCGCTCAAGTTTCGCATCTGGTAGTAATTCAACTAATGAAGCTTTTGTCAGTAAGCTGCAATATACTTATGAACCCAACGAGCAAGTAAAAATTCTTGCTGCCACAGGCTTTAATACTTACTTCGATGATTGGGAAGTAGTTAACCCTTTAAAAAGTGATGCAGATGGTACGATTTCTCGTTTTGGTCGATACAGCCCCATCTTCCGTTTGGGCGGAGATACGGGTGTAGGTATGACTTATAAGCCGAATGAAAATATCAAAGTAGAGATGGCTTATCTAGCAAAAAATAGCAACAACCCTGCTAGCGGCTTGTTTAATGGTAGCTATGGTGCATTGGGGCAGATTATATACTATCCCAGTGGTATACCTAAAGATTCAAGCAAAGAAAACATAGTTACAAAATTTGCAATTACCTATGTAAAAGCTCGCAACAACGATGGTCTAGGACATAATACTGGCAGTTTACCATCCAACTTGGGAGGCAGAGAAGTCTCCTCTAATTCTTTTGGTATTGAAACGAATGTGAATATTAGTGACGGTTTTCAACTTGGTGGATGGATAAGCTACACCAATGCGCGGGCGCTGACTGGAGAAGTCAAAGGCAAAGCTGATATCTGGAGTTGGGCTGTCACCCTAGCCTTCCCTGATTTGGGCAAAGAGGGTAACTTGGGAGGAATTATCATCGGAATGCAGCCTAAATTGACTGGTACTTCAGCACCTCTATCAGGCTTACCTCGTCGTGACCCAGATACAGGATTTCACATTGAAGGGTTTTATCGATTTCAAATTAATGACAAAATCAGCATTACTCCTGGTTTGATTTGGCTGACAGCACCAAATCACGACGCTCAAAACGGTGACATTTTTTTAGGAGTAGTTAGAACTACCTTTCAGATATAAACAACTTGTTTGAGTTTTTAGAATATTTATTGTGTCAGAATCCTGACTTATTGAAGAAGTTGGGGTTCTGAAATCCGCTATTTTCACAAATTAAATAGCCTTTTCGTAGAATATTGCCCATTGCAAAAAAACGTTACTTCCAATATATTGCAAAAATCATGACTATACTTAAGAATAAATACGTAAGTATAACTTCTGAGAGGTTAGCGTAACTTTCTTAGCAACCTGAGTGTTAGCTGGTTG
This sequence comes from Dendronalium sp. ChiSLP03b, assembly GCF_034531165.2. Lineage (NCBI taxonomy): Bacteria > Bacillati > Cyanobacteriota > Cyanophyceae > Nostocales > Nostocaceae > Dendronalium > Dendronalium sp. ChiSLP03b. The sequence goes on from NZ_JAVRBR020000100.1 coordinate 27,488, forward strand.
ATTTGTGATATGCAACACCACATAGGGCTGAAACGGAATAAGTTTACAGTCATTTTTTAATGTATCTTTATTTAAGCTTATGTTTGATTAAAAAGTGTAGAAGTTTTACATTCAGGTGATGAAAAAACTTAGCTATTTCTAAAGCTCGTATGTGATGAAGAAAAGTATATATAGAAAAAGTATAATCTAGCTTTCAAATTTTTGCCATCTACTGTGAAGCTAAAGTAATGCTTAAGGTTAATAAATGAAAGTTTACTGCACTAATCCAAACTGCCCAGATCGTGTAAATGATGCTTCCGATGATTTACTAACTAATTTCAATCGTGAAAGACAACAGTTTTGTAAAAGTTGTGGGATGCGTCTTATTCTTGAAAAGCACTATCTGCCTTTGGAAATACTAGGCTGTGGCGGCTTTGGAATAACGTTTCGTGCAAGAGATTTTCACTTAGAGCGAGATTGTGCTATTAAAATATTACATCCTCAAAGACAGCTGAACTCTTCGCAACTTCAAAGCATAGTTACTTCGTTTAGAAGGGGAGCTAAAACTTTAAGCGAACTAAAACACGAACAAATTCCCAGTTTATATGACTTCTTCAATTTGCCAGAACCTAACGGACAAGAACAAATTTTTTATTTAGTACAGGAGTTTATTCCAGGTGAAACGTTAGATCAGGAATTAGCTCACAATAGACAATTATCGGAATCTGCGGTGACAGATGCGATGAAATCACTCCTAGAGGTAATACGTTATACTCATAATCAAAAAGTTCTTCACCGAGATATCAAACCCTCAAATATAATTCGACATAAGTTAAATCGAAAACTTTATTTAATAGATTTTGATACATCAATCAGAAGGGAATTGGAACCAGGTATTCCTATAGATCAATCACTTGCAATAGGCTCACTTGGATATGCGCCATCAGAGCAGTTAGCTGGTAGAAAAATAGATACATCGGTAGATTTATACGCTTTAGCTGCAACTTGTATTCATTTATTGACAAACAGGCATCCAGAAGAAATACGTCTAACTTCTAGTACAAGACTACTTAATGGAGCATGGAAAAAATACACTACCAGTTATGTCAGCCCTAATCTTGAATCTGTTTTAAACCGGATGCTTTTAGTCGAGCCAGTAGACAGGTATCAGTCTGCTGAACAGGTTCTTGCCGCTCTTAATAACAATCAGATATTAACACTGAATAACAATCAACTAGTAACTAATCCCGGAGTGGCAGTCAAATCACCAAAACCGAATAGGCATCAAAAATCTTTCAATAAGCTTAAAGAGATTAGCAGAAATTTGCATCCTGTACGTCTGGTATTTTTATCTTTCTTGGTTTTGCTGGTATTGGCGATCGCTGTTATTCTAAACTTTATAATTAACCCACCTCTAGCCAAATACTTTAGCAGGGGAGAGGAAGCTTTAATTGCTGAGGCACAAGCAGTTTCTACAATTCCAGAATGTAGAACAGCTTATGACTTAAAGAAACAAGCAATGGAAGCATTTGCAAATTCTAATTCTCCAGCAGATTTTAAAATAGCTGAAGACGCTTTTTTTAAAGCCATACAGGAATTTCAAAAAGCAGCTCTTAAAACATCTTCTACCAATAATCAGTGTGAAGTCGATCCAGAGACCTGGATTTATTATTACAACTCAAAAGCTGCTCAAATTCCATCTGCCCATAATCTTCCAACTGTTGCAGTTGTTATTCCAAATTTAGAAAAAGATCGGGGCAATGCTCTACAAGTATTGCGTGGTATTGCCCAACTTCAAAGTGAACAAGAAAGTGCGCCAATATTGCAAATACTACTAGCAAAATATGATAGTAAACAAAAAGAAGTTGAGTATATTTCTAAGCAGAATATTCCCGGAGAACTCAAATATTTTAGTAATAGTAAAATTTTAGGGGTTGTTGGTCGCTATACCAGCAACAATATTTGGCAAGCAGGAGATGTTTTTGGTGCAAATCAGCTTGTTCTGATTTCACCCACAAGTACCGCTATTAGACAATCTTTGCTTGACTCTGGTCAACAACAGCCTTTGAATAAATACGTTTTCCGCATAGCTTCTAATGATTCTATTGCAGCTGAAGATTTAGCTAACTATATGCAGAAAAACCACCAAGGGAAGAAAGTACTAATTATTTTTGATTCTCAAGATATTTATAGTGAATCGCTAAAAAATAAATTCGTAGACAACCTGAAGAGACTAGGAGCAAAAGAGCAAAATATAATAGGTTGTAATTTAACAAAGTCTACAAATAATCCGCAACTTTGTATAGATAAAGTAAAGCAGGAAAAAGTAGAGATCCTGATGTTAGCTCCCAGCCCTAATACTCTTGAGAAAGTACTAAATATTGCTAAAGAAACTAAATCAAAAAAGCAAAATCTTCAACTCTTAGGAGGAGATGTTCTGTATGACCTACAGACCTTAGACCTTGGAGATGCGGCTGGTGGTATGGTAGTTGCTGTTTCTTCCCATGCAAGCCTTGCTAATAGTAATTTCATGGATACAGCTAAAAAACTTTGGTTAACAAAAGATTTGAGTTGGAGAACACTTACTTCATATGACGCAGGTAAAGCATTTGTAAAAACTTTGATTGATTTAAGAAGTCAGAGAAATAATAATCCAACCAGTCAACAGGTATACGAAAAATTAAAAGCACCGAATTTTTTAGTAGCTGGTGCTACGGCAAACATAGAATTTAATAATGAACACGATCGCAAACAATTAACAGGTGTTGGTGTTTTAGTACAAGCTACATATAATTCTCAATCTGATAAATATTACTTTACTCTTCTGCGACCTATACCAAACCGAGAAGAGCAAAATAGTCCCTAGTATCAAGTTATATAGATACTTTTCCTTTACAAAAGTGTATAAATTAGTGGTGCAACAATGTGATTTTATCAAAAACTTGTAATTTATGCATAAAAGACAACGCTTATCTCTTAAAGCTTCTGAACGTGGAAAAAACCTCATAAAGGAAGCCAGGATTAAAAAAATTGAACAAGCCAGAAACGAGAGAATCAAGGTACAAGGAAAGATTGAAAAGGCTTGGGATATAGATGAAATGTTTCTTAGGGAAGCAAGTAAAATTTTAGAACCACATCAAAACTGGGATTGTGTCGAAACATATGCTGTATCACTAATGACTTGGAGACGCTTTCGAGAAGCGAAGCCCATTACTGCTATTAATTTCCAGGCTTTTTGCCAAGTGTTGGTTTTGAACTGGGAAGATGTAGCAGAAAATAAAGCAGATGCTAATAAGGATTTGAGCGAAGCACCTCCTCTTTCTAATTTCTATGGTCGCACACAAGAGTTAACCGAACTTCAGCAATGGCTCATTCAAGAACGCTGTAGGTTAGTTCTTATTCACGGAATGGGAGGAATTGGTAAAAGAGCCTTAGCTCGCTATTTAGTAGACAAAATTGCTAATAAATATGATTGCTTAATTTGGCTTTCTCTAGAATCAGCACCTCAATTTCAACAAATTCTGATTAAACTGGTACAATTTTTATCTAAAAGTGAGAAAGAAGAAGGTGATATTTCTCAATTAATGCAGTATTTACATCATCAAAGATGTTTAATAATACTGGATGCTTGGGAAGAAATAATCGGTAATTCTAAAGAAGATTATACCAACTATAGTGTATTTGTAGAGAGAGTAGCTAAAGAAGTCCACAAAAGCTGTTTATTATTGCTGAGTAGAATAAAACCTCAAAATATTGAAATATTAGAAGGTCAATTAGTTCGCTCAAAAAGATTGGGAGTTCTAACTTATGAAGAAGCAAAAGAAATTTTAATTGCAGAAGGTCTTTCTGGAACATCTAACGAACTAGAAGAATTTAGCAGGCGTTATAGCAACCCGTGGATACTCAAGAAAATTGCACAGAACATTCGTAATGTCTTTAATGGTGATATATCACCATTTATGGATGTATCAATTTTTGTTGGTGACGCAGTAACTGAATTTTTAGATAAGCAATTTCAACCACTTTCAAAAGCAGAAACAAATCTGATTTATTGGGTAGCTCTCAGACGCAATACAGCCTCTTGGAATCAATTATTACAAGATAAAAAAGATTTTTTAACTGATGCTCAGTTACTTCAAACATTAGAGGATTTAATAGCAAAGCATTCTTTACTTGATAAACAAATAGAAGAGCTTCCACTAATTTATATACTAGATCCAGTAATTTTGAAGTATACGAATGAGCGATTTATTAGGGAAAATTACCAAGAAATTAACCAAGCATTTAAAACTGAAAAAATTAACGGTTCCGAACTTTTCATTAGTCATAGTTTCATCACAGAACACCCAAAAGATGAGGAACTTAATCAGGAGCAAATGAGGCGGATTGTTAAACCTATTCAAAAAATGCTATTAGCTGAGTTGCGTAGTCAGCAGCAACTTGAAGATAAACTGAGGAATATTCTGTCTCTATTGCAAGATCGAGGATTGTCCCAAGGGTACGCAAACCAGAATATCTTGCACCTGATTTCGGCTTGCGAACAAATCTAGTTAGGGCCAAATGTATGCGATCGCCTCTGTCCAGATAAAACAATCTCTAGGAGCGATCGCATATTTATTAATACAAAAATACTATTTCACAGCACCCAATAGAATATTGTTATAAATGCCGCTTTTACCTTTTCTCTCCAAAAGCACGAATTAATTCAGCAACAAAAGCGACGATCGCAGATACTGAAATTAGCAATACGCTGAGAGCATTAATATCAGGCTTGACTCCTGTTCTGATGCGACTAAAAATTTCCATTGGCAGGGTATTATAACCGCTACCTGCGGTAAAACTGGCGATGAGAAAGTCGTCTAAACTGAGGACAAAAGCCAAAAGACAGCCAGCTATAATCCCAGGCATCAACTGTGGCAGCAACACTTTAGTGAAGGCTTGCACTGGTGTAGCTCCTAAATCTAGTGCTGCTTCTTCTAGGTGAGGATCTAAGCGAGTCAGGCGTGAGGAAACTACGAGTCCTACGTAAGCCAGACAAAATACTACATGAGCCGCAACAATTGTCCATAAACTCAGGGGGATGGCAAAGGCTGCTAAAAAAACTAGGGTAGCTACGGCGATCGCAATATCAGGAATAATTAACGGTAGGTAAGAAATACCGCGATACAATTTCTTACCTAGAAATTGATAACGTGCTAATCCCACCGCCATTAAGGTTCCTAGCACAGCTGAAATGCCTACTGCACAAAAGGCAACTATCAAACTGTTTTTTAAGGCTGATAAAATGCGATCGTCACTGAATAATCTGTAATACCAATCGAGCGTGAATCCTTTCCAAGTTGCACTGTAGGGTGACTTATTGAAGCTATAAAAGCCAAGTACCAGTATAGGCAGGTACATGAACACAAATATGAGTATGGAGAAAACCGCCTGCCATGCGACACGCGGTTTTTTTTGAGATGGAGAAATATTCACACTTCTATTGGTTACTTCCTATGGACTGCATTTATACCCTATTTAATGCCAAAAGTCAATATACAACTCTACTGATTGCGACAAGGTGGGATTAGGGAGACACGGAGAGAAGTTGCGTGCAAAGAGAAGTCGCCATAGCGTAGCGAAGCGCGAGTCTTCTCCCAAGGGGAGCCACTGCGGTCTTGGGGTTTCCCCAAGTGGAGTAAGTGGCGTGAGACGCTACGCTTTCTGAGCGTCGGAGGGTTTCCCTCCAAGCGAACTTCTCCTATGGTCGACGCTACGCAAACGGAGGACGCGGGGACACAAAGACAAAAACAATAATTCCTAACTCAGCACTCATAACTCCTTGGATAGTCTGCATGATATGGGCATTAAAAATGCAAAAGCCACTATAAAAAGACTTATACCTAGGCATTATCTCCTGTGGCAAAATTAATGAATTATGCAGATATTTGGTGTAAAAATCGCAAAAAATATATTTATAACTATTTGATTTTGAGAGTTAATTCTACTCTGAGGAATAAAAAAATTTATTTACTAAGGTAGACAAATAACTTGTAAGTAAGAGCATAAAATTTTGAGGGAATTATTTATAGAGTAGGTGTTCAATGCGAGTTTCTGGTACCAAGTAAATTATTTATCAGTACTTTTGAAACAAATAACAGACACCGCTAATTCAAATCTTATTTTGTTAGGAGGTTTGTGATGCGAATTGCTCAAGTGGCTCCTCTATTTGAGAGAGTACCCCCTCCAGCTTATGGAGGTATAGAGTTAATAGTGGCGTTATTAACTGATGAATTAGTCCGACGCGGACACGAAGTCACGCTATTTGCATCGGGTGATTCTATCAGTTTGGCAGAGCTAGTATCAGTTCATCCCCGTGCCCTGAGACTGGATTCCAATGTTAAGGAATACAGTATGTATGAAATGCTGGAATTAGGTTCGGTATATCAAAAGGCAGAAAATTTTGATATTATTCACTCCCATGTAGGCTGTGCAGCATTACCTTACGCGAATCTCGTAAAAACACCCACAGTTCATACCTTACACGGCGTTTTTACCCCTGATAATGAGAAAGTGTTTCAATATGCTAAACATCAACCTTTTGTCAGTATTTCAGATACGCAGCGGGAACTGAGATTAGGGCTAAACTATGTAGCAACGGTTTACAACGGAATTGATGTTAGTAGTTACAAATTTCATGCCCAACCGAACGATCCCCCATATCTAGCATTTTTGGGTAGAATATCTCCAGAGAAAGGAACACACCTAGCGATCGCTATTGCAAAACAAGCTGGTTGGCATTTAAAAATGGCTGGAAAGGTAGATGCCGTTGATGTGGAATACTTTGAGCAGGAAATCAAACCACTAATTGACGGTAAGCAAATTGAGTACCTTGGTGAAGCTAACCACGAACAAAAAAATGCCCTGATGGGAGGTGCAGTAGCAACTCTTTTCCCCATCACCTGGCGAGAGCCATTTGGGTTGGTAATGGTGGAATCAATGGCATCGGGTACGCCAGTTATTGCCATGAAACTAGGGTCTACTACCGAGGTAATTGCACATGGCAAAACGGGTTTTCTCTGTAACAGCATTGAAGATTTTGTCAAGGCCATTGACAAGGTGGCAGAATTAGACCGCCATACCTGCCGAAAATATGTTGAAAACCGTTTTAGTTTACAACGAATGACCGATGGTTATGAGGCAGTTTATCAGCAAATTATCCAAGAGCGATTTGCTAATAATGGGCGTGCCCGCAGTGTTTTTGGTTTAAGTAGTAGCCGCATTTAAGTGAAAAGTTTTGATTCACTTTTGTAATGGTTATGGCTAAACTATCCACCCAACTCAAGGATAGATTTTTCATCAGACTAATAAAATGATTCGGGAAATTAATAATGGGTAATTAGCAAAACTGATTACAGAATAGGATAGGAAGTTGCAAAGCCCACTAGTAATACTTAGAAGTTATACATACTTTCTAGGTATTACGTCTTTAAAGGTAATTATTCAATATCACAACTCAAAACACTGAGCTTTTTTATTGAAACTTTATCCTTAAAACATCAAAAAATCAAAGCGATCGCTATTACCCTACAGCAAGGCAGTAGCTACTTTCGCCCCAATATCGATTTATTTTAACTTGGCTCTGATTGTCTCTATTCGTTTACGATTGACTCCCAAATCACTCTGACCTAAGCGTGAGGCTGAGCGAACTTGAATAACATTAGCATTACGGTCTAAATAAAACTCTACATCATCCACAAATCCCAACAAGGCACTCTTAAATTCTGCATATATATAATCGCCATTTTCGCTAATAATTTTAGTTTTTGGTAAGGATTGAATAATATTTTTGAGCTTGGTGATAGCTTGTTCTGGAGTAGATGTAAAATTTAGTGGTGCGATTTGATGGACTGTATCTAAACTCTGACTGGAAACACAATTAGGTGAGTTGGGACAAGATGCTAATTTGCCATTACTAACACCTAAATTATTTGGTCGTTTACCTGCAAAAACCATGATTTTTTCTTGTGAAAGGGATTAGGGATTAGAAATTGGGTAAAGAGCGGAAAAATTATGGAAGAAGCTTTGACTCCTCTCAAATTTTAGAATACTTCCCCGGTACCCAGTCCCCACTTCTTCAACCAAACCTGATATCATCTCACCTTCTAGCGGAAAGTCTAATGCCTTTAGCAAAATAATCGGTGTAGGATGCGGCAATGAAGGCGATCGCTAAAGGTTTCAGTTGTGGTCAAGGAAACTGGCAAACAAATAGTTCAAGAAGCTTGGCAACGAGAAGCTATCACTCAGCAGGCAGGGCAGCAAGCCAGTTCGCGAAAATTTCGCTGGGTGGAGAAAATTAGCTGGGTTGTCCCGATCGTTCAAGAAAAAACCGCCCCGATCGCTGAAAGCATCAAAGCCAAGCTACCGAAGAGATTTTTCCGGAAAGCGCAAAATCCAACGGTTGCAGAACCTGAAATCATTTCCACTGCCATAACTCTTCAACCACCAGTTTCTCTGGGAGTTGATTCAATTTACAGAAAGTATCGCTGTTGGAATGGAAATACTTTAGGCTGTGAATGGACGCAAAAAACATTAGAACAAGATCCAACAGCTAAAAAATGTCTGCAATGTGGTTTTCCAACTAATTTGCCTCTAAAAACAGAGTTTCGCGGGTATCGCGGTCGATATCGCATAGACAGCTTTCTGGGACACCGAGGAATGGGGCGTTTGTACCTGGGAATTCAGATTGCAGATCGGCAGTTGGTAGTAATTAAAGAATATCTGCTGCCCAACGTTTGTTTCAATCCAGAGGAAACTAGAGACAGAAAACAACTCTTTGAACGTATTGCCGGATTGAGTCTAGCAGATGGCAGAATTCAAGATATGCGTTTGAATTCGCCTTGGGATGCAGTTGCCGATCCAGTTGCAGAACGCTGCTATCTTATTACTAACGGTAATCAAGATGCATATCCCACCCTCAGCGCTTACCTCGCCACCAATGGCGCAATGACAGAGGGCGAAGTCTATCGTGTCCTTAGCCAAGTTCTGCAAACTTTACAATTTCTCCACAGTCAAAAATTTAGCCTTCCTTCCGGTCAAGTACAGCAAGGCATAGCACATGGCAATATCAGTCTGGATAGTCTGCTGATTATGGCAGATGCTAAGGCATTTTTCATTCATGTCAGCGATCTAGCACTTTGGGAACGTTTGTTTGATTTACCAACCGCTAAAACAATAATTCCTACATTTGCCCAAGACTTGGTAAGTTTGGGATACGTCGCTTTTTATCTGTTAACAGGAAGTACTGTAGACCTAGTTAGTCATCAGCCTCTCGACCCCAAACAAGAACAGCATTGGACATCAGTAACACTTGCATTCAAAGCCTTTATTTTGAGACTTTTAGAGCTAGATAAACCTTTTTCTAGCGCTGAAGAAGCGCGACAAGCACTGTTGCAACTACCGCTGCCACCGCCTAGCGAGGTGTTAGTAATTACAGGTAAACCCGAGGACGATAAAACTAAACTGCGTCGTCCTCCTTTGCTACTTTTAGGAATGCTTGGCTTTGTATTGCTGGGGTCGTTGATATGGTTTTTGCTCCAGAAGTTTCAAAATCAGGTAATTTTATCTGAAAATATAACAGTTTGCTGTTTGAAAGACGTACCTGCCGTTCCTCCAGGAACGTATACTTATACCGGCGAAAAGAACGGAACTTGGAGTTATATACTGCGGCAAACCAATTTGATATTACAGAATCAAACGCTGGAACAAAAACTTAAAGCTAGTCATCCTAAATTAGAGCTAACTTATCAGCCAGAAGATTTACTAACAACAGCAATTGATAAAGTTAAATCAGCACAATCTGACTTTGCTGTTACTAATTTAGTTAATGAATTAACGCCTGAGCTAAGAGACAAAGAAGTTGCCTATGATGGTTTAGTCGTATTTGTAGCTTTTAGTTACTCAAAACGCGATAAAAGCTTGCCAAGAGCATTAAATGGACAAATTAGTTTTGAGCAGTTGCGAGATTTGTACACAGGAAAAATTACCAATTGGAATCAACTAAAAGGTACTAATTTACCTGATTTGCCAGTAAGACTTTACGTGCCACCTGAACGAGAAGCCTTGCAAATTTTTGAAAAACGAGTACTCAAAGAAGAAAGTGCGATCGCTGCTTTTGCAAATTTGCAGAATCAAAATCAAAAATCAAGCACATCTCGTACAAGTTCGATAGATATTACCCGACTTTCACCATTAGAAATGCTACGGCGAGTACTAGAAGATTTCGAGGAAAACAATATTGGTAGCATTGGTTTTGCCACACTCAGTCAAGTTTTTGGACAGTGTTCTGCTTATCCCCTAGCTGTAGTAGATGGTAACAAATCTGCGGTACAAACATTAGTTCAAGATAACGGCAAATCAATAGATCCAAATACAGATTTATGTGATGATAAAGGAAGCTACAAGCCTAACATTCAAGTATTTAAATCAGGAAGCTATCCCCTAGGTTATCCAATAGTCGTAGTTTATTCAGGAGACAATAGTCGCCCCCCTATTGGACAGAAATTCGCTGATATGCTGAGAACAGAAGAAGTACAGAAATTGCTAGAGAAAGCTGGGTTAGTGCCAGTAGAGAAAATTAAAAATTAAGAATAGGTAAATCTGTTTGCTAATTATAAAGTACTAAAGAATTAGCCGTCATGAACTGCGTACACCGGAGCGGATAAAAATGAGCATTGGGCATGATATTTATATCGATGAAATCGGTATTAACATGAGCCGTTTCAAAAGTTCTGCTCACTTGGCTGCTTGGGCTGGGTTGGTTCCTGGTAAGTAATCGGACAGAATTAATTACACAATGTCATTGCGAATGCAACGAAGTGAAACGAAGCAATCGCAAGGGTTTGGGATTGCTTCACTTTGTTCGCAATGACAGTAAATATTTTTGTCCGGCTACTTATTATTACCCTTAAACCTCACCATTCAAGTTCTGAACTTGAAGATTGAACATTGGAAGGTAAATTGTCGAGTTCAAAGGGCGAGAGTTTGACCTTTAATCCTCGAAGTTGCACCTTTTAACCTCGAAATTGCGGCTTTAATCTTCAACATTGCGGCTTTAACCCTCAACCTTGCACCTTTAATCCTCGAAGTTGCACCTTTAATCCTCGAAGTTGCGGCTTTAACCCTCATTATTCGAGTTCTGACCTTGAAACTTGCACCTTAAAACTCAAATTGTCGAGTTAAAAGAGCGTAGACGCAGCCCGTCGCAGGTATCGCATTATCTTTTTTGAGAATAGGTCAATAGCGATCGCCAAATCATCAGCTTTAAAAAAGGCAGAGTCCATTAATCCTTCTGCCTTCTGCCCTCTGCCATCTGCCTTTCCTCATAAATATTCTCTGTTTGGGCTTTTATTCTGGGAAAATTCACTTATATACTCCTATAAGTAGGTAAAGATAATTAATTACACAAAGTCATTGCGAATGTAGCGCAGCGGAATAAAGCAATCGCAGGGGTTGGGATTGCTTCGCTTCGCTCGCAATGACTGTAAATATTTTTGTTCATCTACTTACATCTATTTGACACAATTAAACTAAGAACTATGTCTAACGCAGTTAAAATATTTTTTTCCTACTCCCAAAAAGACGAAGCCTTACGTGACGAATTGGCGACTCATCTCAGCATCATGAAACGTCAGGGAATTATCGAGACTTGGCATGACCGTGAAATCAGCGCTGGGAGTGAATGGGCAAATGAAATTGATGACAATCTTAACTTTGCAGATATCATTCTGTTGCTAGTGAGTTCTAACTTTTTGGCTTCAGATTACTGCTACGATAAGGAAATGAAACGGGCTATGGAGCGACATGAAACGCGGGAAGCTCGTGTAATTCCCATTATTCTTAAGCCGGCAGACTGGAGTAGCGCACCTTTTGGCAAACTGCAAGGACTCCCCAAAAATATCAAACCTGTCACAACTTGGCAAGACAAAGATGAGGCTTTTTTAGATATTGTTCGAGGAATTCGCAGAGTAGTTGAAGAAATAACGAAATCAAACACCTCTCCTACTTCTGGAACTACTACACCTGCTACTTCTGCTTCTACAACAAGTGGTGGATTAACTGAAAGGCAGCGTCGCAGATTAGAGCAAGAACGAGATTCACTGCAAGCACAATATGACCTAGCTAGCACAAAATTAGGTCGGCTGCGCCAAGCTTACTCCATTGAAACAGATACAGCTACAAAGTTTAAATTAGAGAAACAAATTCAGGAAACCGAAACAGAATTGAATCGGTTGGATCGGCAACTTGAGGAAATCGAGCAAAAGCTTTTATAGTTTTCTTTTAAAAGCTTCATCATTGAGCTTTTGCGATTGCTTCATTTCACTTCGTTCCATTCGCAATGACATAGCGTGAATTATTTCAGTCGTTCTACTCATCGCTGTTTGAGTAACGAATCAAAATATCAATATCAAGAATGTGGTTTTAACTACGCTATTCCGTTTAATTAGTAAGATAAACTTGCCATATACATGTAATTTAATTAGAGGGTGTTTGAAAAGTGGTTAGCTGTGATTTTAGGCACTTGTTGATCCCCCCTAGCCCCCCCTTAAAAAGGGGGGAAAGCTTCTTAAAAGTCCCCCTTCAAAAGGAGGATTTAGGGGTATCTAAAACTATTTGATACATCACCAGGGACTTTTCAAACATCCTCTTACTGACTTTCCTTTAGTAGCAAAAAAGAGAGCAACAATGAGCAGAGAAGTAGCCAAAGTAATCTTATGGGAAGAGAACCAAAAAGATTTTCTCAAAAAGTTCTACGACCTCCAATTCACTCCCAGAGTAGGAGAGGAAGTTTATCTCAAAAAAGAGAAATGGAAAGTAACTAGAGTTGAACATGATGTAGAAGTTAGTGAGATTAATATCTACATGGAATTAATCAAGAAAGTCAAGCAGGAGAAATCATCTAATTCCTAAATAAAATTAAATACACTTAAATAAGTAGCCGTCATGAACTACATACACCAGGACAGATGAAAAAACTTTCTTTCCTTCTGCCTTCAGCCATCTGCCCTCTGCCTTTTTCAAGTCAGGTAGACATAATTAAATCTAATACCATTTCCCAAAAATAATGATACAGATCCAAACCCAGAAACCTAGACTAAATGGGACTTTCTTAATTACGAATTACGAATTACGAATTACGAATTGGTATAAGATGTCATTGCGATCGCGTAGCGTCTCGTAGAGAGGAGAAACGATGTAGGCAGAGCCTTCTCGCAGAGTAGCAATCGCAATGACTGCGATTGCTTCGTTCCTCGCAATGACAGAAGATATTATATTTATTTACGCCGATATACCTATCACAAAAGGGAGGTTATTAGCCTCCCTCAATTCTTAAAATAGTATTATTTTCAGATTTTCACTATGCTGCAATTGTCTCTCTCTGTTGAGAACTTTGCTGCAATATTTGGATAATCTTCTCAGCAGGAACAGCAGGACTGAAGTAAAATCCCTGACCTTCATCGCATCCCCGCATTTCTAAGTATTCAAGCTGTTCTTGGGTTTCCACACCTTCTGCTGTGATGTTTAATCGGAGGCTCTTGGCCAAGGCAATAATGGCATCAGTCACGGCTGCGCTATCAGGATTAGACATGACATCATGCACAAATGACCGATCGATTTTGAGCATGTTAAAGGGAAAGCGCTTTAAGTAGTTTAGGGAAGAATAACCAGTGCCGAAGTCATCCAGAGCCAGCCATATGCCCAATTCTCGTAATTGTTTTAAGGTTTTAACAGATCGCTCAACATCAACCATCAATAAGCTTTCAGTCACTTCCAGTTCTAGGTAAGATGCTTCGAGGCCAGTTTCTTGAAGAATCTGGCTAACGACCTGCAATAGATTCGGTTGTTCAAACTGTCGCGCAGACAGATTCACCGATATCCGAATTGCGGAAAGTCCAGCCAACTGCCAAGCACGGTTTTGGGCACAGGCAGTTCGCAAGACCCATTCACCAATTGGTACGATCAAACCATTAGCTTCTGCAATCGGAATAAACTGTGCTGGAGAAACCAAACCCCAAGTAGGATGCTGCCAGCGAATCAGCGCTTCAACTGCGGTCACTTGTCTAGTGTGCAAATCAATTAAGGGTTGGTAATAAACTACTATCTCATTGCGCTCAAGCGCCCCATATAATTCATTTTCTAAAGTCAATCGCTCCTGCAACTGAGCATTCATTTCCGGTGAATAGAATTGGTATTGGCTACGATGCTGCTTTGTTTGGTACAGTGCTATGTTAGCCTGTTGCAAGAGTCGATCTACACCATTACTCTGATTGAGTTCATTAATAGTGATACCGATGCTGACTGTGATGCGTATTGAGCTACCTTCTATAGAAAAAGGTTTTGCCAGCGTATTCAGTAGCAACTGGGATAGCTTGATGACGCTCTCAAAAGAAGGAATTTCCGTCCGAGCGATCGCAAATTCATTTCTACTCAAACTGGTAAGAACATCTGTTTGCCCCACACAAGTTGTTAAACGCTGAGCAACTGCTCTTAACAACAAATTTAATGTCTTATGCTCTAATGCATGACTCAGATCTGTGAAATCATCAATACTCAGCAAAAAGATGGCTATCAGCCGTTGCTTGTTCTGCGGCTGAGATAAAGTTTGCTGCAAGCGATCGCGAAATAAATCGCGATTGGGTAAGCCAGTCAGGTCATCGTAATTGCTGATGTGGTGAATTAACTCATCTAATTTGTGAAGAGTTTGTGAGGTATCCGCCATTAAGGTACCTGCTTCATCAGCAAAGTCTGTAGGCAGTTCGGGTAATGTTTTGGTGTTGAGATAGTCTTGCAAGGTAGCAGATGTCAAAATCACTGGGGCGAGGAGGTGGCGTATTGCATAGAGGGTAGCTGCTGTACCCGCTAAAGTAGCCAACAGAGCAATGACCAAAACTCGCACCGCCATCTCCAAAGAATAGGAGTTTGAAATCAGAAAACTCAAGAGTAAGGTCAGAAGTGGTACGTGAGTGCCCACAAACGCCACAAACATGATTTTGGCGGGGTAACTTTTCTTGAGCAATCGGAAATGATCTAGGAATGAGTAGAGATAAAGTTGGTGATTGTGTTTCATACATCCTGATGTAGAGTCAG
This sequence comes from Dendronalium sp. ChiSLP03b, assembly GCF_034531165.2. Lineage (NCBI taxonomy): Bacteria > Bacillati > Cyanobacteriota > Cyanophyceae > Nostocales > Nostocaceae > Dendronalium > Dendronalium sp. ChiSLP03b. The sequence continues at coordinate 42,593 of NZ_JAVRBR020000100.1, forward strand.
CAAATTACCTGCCAAGATACTTGGCAAAAGAGCAGTGTCTTTGATTCACAATCGAGTGGAATCAACTTTCATGGAAAACAATTAAATATAGGTTATATATTATGCTTCCCAATATTCCTTTTTACTTAATATCTCTATGGACATAGTTTCTTGTCAAGGTAGTAAAATCGCAGTTTTCACAATCAAAATGCTTTTCGTAGAATTAGTAATTTATGTATAAAGTTTTTGTAAATAAAATTTTGTCGCCAAGAAACTGGAGTGAATTCAAGCGATCGCTTCTAGCAGGGTTTGCGATCGTCAGGGTTAACCGGACACAATACAACACCAATTTGAAAAATAATTGCGACAGATAAATTCACAGAACCTAGACTTAGAAGGTGATTCCCAATCCAAACTTGCACAAACAATAGTATAAAATATTACTAAAATTTGAAAAATATATCACTTGTAAGATATTCTTAACTGCACCTGAATCTACAGAAAGCGAGCAGTAATTTTAGAGTCTAATGCTAAAAAGGATGCACGAGTCTATGTCCTCTCTCTCTCAAACTGTGCAAAGTCGTGATGTCCGTCAGTTGGATATTAACCCAAATCACTGGTATGTGGTAGCACGCAGTACTGAGGTAACAAATAAACCTATAAATGTGATAATTTGGAAACAAGCGATCGCACTTTACCGCGACAGCCAGGGACAAATTCACGCCCTAGAAGATCGCTGTCCCCACCGCCAAGTTAAACTCAGTCACGGACAAGTGGTTGGCAATGAATTGGAATGTGCTTATCACGGTTGGCGCTTCAATTCGGCGGGTGAATGTGCAGCAGTTCCCTACCTAACAGCAAATCAGAAATTACCAAATTGTAAGATTCGCCGTTACCCAGTCAAAGAACAAAACGGTTTTATCTGGTTATTTCCTGGAGATGTAGAACCATCTGTAGAACCTCTGGGTTTACCAGAATGGGAACATTTGAATTATATTGCCACAGTTTCAGTTATTAATTCTCAAGCTCATTATTCTTATTTAATTGAAAATCTGATGGATATGTATCACGGGCATTTGCATCAGGATTTACAAGCTTGGGCAGAAGCAGCACTGCAAGATATTGACGAAGATGATAACCGTGTAGATGCTCATTATACAGCACAGAGCTATTACAAAATAGATAAAATTTGGTCTATATCTCAGTTATTTTTTCCAGCTTTACGGCGGTTACATCCCGAACCATTGGATGTGAGTTATATTTATCCGCATTGGGTTTCTACATTAGGTAAAGATTTTAAGATTTACTGTTTATTGTGTCCGGTAAATGAGACACAGACAAAAGCTTATTTAATTCATTTCACCTCATTGAATGCCTTTTGGCGGTTGCACAAATTGCCTGTGTGGTTTCGGCGGTTTGTCAAAGATAGTTTGTTTGGTGCAGCGCAAAAATTACTCGATGGTTTGGTTGTTCAAGATGTGCAGATGATTGAGGAAGAACAGCAGGCATATTTGCAGAATTACCAAAGGCGGAATTATGAGTTGAATCGAGCATTGGTGAGCGTGCAAAGGTTGATGAAGAACCAAGTTGAAAGATTGGGGTGAAGTTTTGAACTGCTTCAGGCGCAAAGAGAGGTCAATGTAATGGATGAACAGGAGGGTTTTAAACTCACGCCTGGCGGACTGAAGAAACTTGGCAATCTTGTTAATATTAAAGATGAAACTATTGCTGATGCTATTCGAGAACGTGGTGGGGGACAAGGACAAGTTAACCAGTTACGCAGCGATTATCAAACTTTCAAAGTAGGTGAATTAGCAAATTTAGCTGCCGAGGGAGACACAGACGCAGAAACTGCTATTAAAATTCTTAAATAAGCAAAGAAAAAACGCGATAAATATGGTAGAAAATGAATTTCCTATTGGACAGACTCTAACCGCAGTATCAATCGTTGAAGAAGAAGAATTTGCTGGTAATGAACTCTGCCTTGATGAAGTTAAATTTTTTTTTCAAGATACAACAGTTACACTATTACCTCTTACTGATACTGATGAGATAGAGATAATAAAAGAAAGCTCTGATATTTCTTCAAGAGATACTCCATCTTGGTGTAATTTGTTTATAGGTGAAAAACTAATGAATGTCTGGGTATATGAGAACGACCAAGGTTATTTAGATCAGGTAATTTTCGCTTTTGATTCTCTACATCCTAGTATTGCATTCGTTGCGGAAGGTTCAGTTATCAAAGTATTTGTTTACGATCAACTCTGTAAAGAAAAAGAACTCGCAAAAACAAATTACCGGGCAAAATCATCACTTGAAGTAGCAGTGGCAGGATTAATATATGGAGTTCGCAACATACACGGTGCCGAACTCGACGAAGAATTAATTAATCTGTTGGAAAAATTAGAAGATAAAGTTTTAGGTAAGGCTGGTGAAGCTGCTCCAAGTTAATTAAAAATGCTTGTAACAGAGGTTTTTACATCCATACTGGAGCGTTTAGCTAATGGTGAGGCTCGATTGTCTGTCTAGCGTTCTCAATTTTATGAACGGTTTGCAGCTAAAAATAATAGCGCAGATTGTTAATAATAGAGTATTCATTCGTTAGCTACTGCGATGTCTGGCGACAAAACGCGAAGCGTCTACGCAATCCAACAAGACTTGACTTTAGTGCGTGATAAATTATACCATTATCAGTAGATTCAAACACTGGGTTACAGTCTAAAGCTAGATAATTTGCGAACAAAAACACTCTTCTGTCAAGAACAGGGCAAAATAAAGACAAGTAAGAGCGATCGCAAGCGCCACCCTGCCAATGAGCTACTGCCTTAATCCCCGTTGTCCAAAACCGGAAAATCCTGGTGATGTCAGGTTTTGCCTAAGTTGTGGTTCCAAGTTACTCCTCAAAGAACGTTACCGTGCCATCAAACCAATAGGGCAAGGTGGTTTTGGCAGAACCTTCTTAGCCGTGGATGAGGATAAACCCTCAAAGCCACGCTGTGTGATTAAGCAATTTTATCCCCAAGCTCAAGGCACTAACACTGTGCAAAAGGCAGTGGAGTTATTTAACCAAGAAGCAGTGCAGTTAGATGAATTGGGCAAACATCCTCAAATTCCCGAACTGCTGGCATACTTTACCCAAGACGATCGGCAATATCTTGTACAAGAATTTATTGATGGGGAAAACTTAGCTCAGGCATTGGCACACAATGGCGCTTTCAGTGAAACGCAAATATGGCAGTTGCTAAATGATTTATTATCAGTATTGCAATTTTGTCATGCCAGACAAATCATTCACCGAGATATTAAGCCAGAAAATATTATTTTACGTGAAAGCGATCGCAAACTAGTTTTAGTAGATTTCGGTGCTTCTAAATCTGCCACCAGTACAGCTTTAAATCGAACTGGTACTAGTATTGGTAGTCCCGAATATGTTGCCCCCGAGCAAATTAGAGGTAGGGCTATTTTTGCCAGCGATATCTACAGTTTAGGCGTTACTTGTATTAATTTATTAACCCAGCGATCGCCTTTTGACTCATACGATATTAACAACGATACTTGGATTTGGCAGCAATACTTACAAACTCCCATTAGCAATCAATTGAGTCGCATTCTCAACAAGATGCTAGAGAGTATTCCAATGCGGCGTTATCAAACAGTAGATGAAATTCTCAAAGACTTAAATCAACATTCACAAGTAGCTGCTACACCAGCAATAGCTGCAAAACCTATTACTCAATCATCACCAACTTCTCCACCTACAGTTGTCGCCAAATCTCCTAGCCAAATTGATTTAGAACTAGAGGAATTGAAAACTCAATTTCTTGGTGGTGCTAAACCTCAATCTAATAAAAAGCAGCCGCAAAATCCCCAACCCCAGCCTGCTAGTAAAAGCCAAATAGATGCAGAATTAGAAGAATTAAAAACTAAATATCTTGGTAATAACAACTCATGAAATAAGTTGTTAGTAGGAGGCAGTACGGTGGGCGGGTTCCCCAGCATAAAGTAACTGCCGTTCAGAAGTCAGGAGTGAAGAATTACAGCAGAATTCAGAATTCAGGAGTCAGAATTCAGAAGTAAAACAGGCTTTATGCCTGGCTTTGAGACTTAGCTTGTGTACTTCACTAACTTGAAATTTGCTGTATCTCCCTTGTCCCCCCATTCTCCCCTGCATCTTCTGCGGTTCATAAAAAAATGACTCTGAAAACTCAGAGTCACTTTCAAATTTCCAGTTTAAAGTGTTTTAAACTTTCACAATATGCTCATTTAGAGGCGTGAAAGTTTATTTTTTCTCAGCTTCAGCAATGGGCACCCATTCAGTGTGGAAGCTTCCGGGCTTATCAAGACGCAAGTAGGTATGTGCGCCGAAGTAGTCGCGTTGTGCTTGAGTCAAGTTTTGGGGCAAGCGATCGCGGCGATAGCTGTCAAAATAATCCAAAGATGCGCTAAATGCAGGCACTGGAATTCCCAGTTTTGCTGCTGTTGCTATCACTTCTCGCCAAGCTGTCTGTCTGTCAAGAATTGTTTGCTTAAATTCGGGAGCTAATAACAGGTTAGGTAATGCTGGATTTTCGCTAAAAGCCTTCTTAATCTTATTCAAGAAGCCAGCGCGAATAATACAGCCACCTTTCCAAATCCGCGCCATTTCGCCCAGATTCAAATTCCAGTTATATGTTTTTGAAGCTGTAGATAACAGCGCCATCCCTTGAGCATAAGAACAGATTTTTGAGCAATAGAGGGCATCCCGCACCTTATTGACAAAATCTTTAACCTGCCCATCATACTTGCCACTGGGACCTGTCAAAATCTTAGATGCTGCTACCCGCTCGTCTTTGATAGAAGATATAATCCGAGCATTCACCGCTGCTGTGATGGTGGGAATAGAAACTCCCAACTCCAATGCAGTCTGCACAGTCCAGCGTCCGGTTCCCTTTTGACCTGCTGCGTCAACAATCAAATCGACTAGGGGTAGATTTGTATCTGGGTCAATGTAAGGGAAAATATTGGATGTAATCTCAATCAAAAATGAATTAAGTTCGTCGGTGGTGTTCCACTCAGTGAACACTTCATGTAGCTGATTGTGGTCTAGTCCAGCAGCACTTTTTAACAAGTCGTAGGCTTCAGCAATCAGCTGCATGTCACCGTACTCAATGCCATTGTGTACCATTTTGACGTAGTGACCAGAACCACCAGGGCCAATATAAGTTACACAAGGGCCGTCATCGACTTGGGCAGCAATTTTGTTGAAAATTGGCGACAAATACTCATAGGAACTTTGTGTACCACCAGGCATCAGTGATGGACCATTCAATGCGCCTTCTTCACCACCGCTAACTCCCATACCGATAAACCGGAGTCCTGCGGGTTCTAATTCCTGAGTGCGTCGGTCTGTATCTTCAAACCAAGAGTTGCCACCGTCGATAATGATATCGCCTTCATCTAGCAAGGGTTTAAGTTGAGCAATCACCGCATCAACTGGCTTACCAGCTTGTACCATCACCAGGATTCTACGGGGACGTTCCAATGCGGCAACAAATTCTTCTAGTGTAAAGGCGGCTTTGACGTTCCGTCCTGGCGCACGCTGCGCCATAAACGCATCCGTTTTTTCTCGGGAGCGGTTGTAAACTGCAATTGGGAAGCCATTACGCTCGACGTTTAGAGCGATATTCTCACCCATAACGGCTAATCCAATCACACCAAAGCTTTGTAGTGTCATAAATTTGTTTGGCTAACTCTTGCAGATCCTTTTATCTTTAGGGTAGACCGAGATTTTCGCTTCTCTCCTAAAGAAGACCTTAAGAGTTAATGTAAACGACAAAAATCCACAACTAACACAGATAATTAATTTTAATTTGTATCTAAATCAACAATTGACTTGCAAAATTTGCAAAATTGTTAGTTGAAGGACTGGGGATTAGGGACTGGGGACTGGTGACTGGGAAAGAATTTTCCCAATACTCAATACCTAATACTCATTACCTAATACCCAATACCCAATCCCCAGTAACCAATCCCTAGTCAAAGGAGTAACCAAAAAATGCTGGCATATGTCCTAGCTTTGGTGGTCGGTCTTGGTAGTTTAGCCCTTTACATATCAGCTTTCTTCTTTCCAGAAATCCACCGCAAGAATGATTTTATTTGGAGTGGTGTAGGGCTGTTCTACGCTTTAGTATTATGGGTGTTTGCACCACACATTTCTGGAGGTTTGTTGCTGGGTCATGTGGCTAGTGTGGCTCTTTTGGTCTGGTTCGGCTGGCAAACTCTTTCATTACGCCGACAACTAACGCCACTGCTACAACAAACCCAAGTACCTAGTGCTGAAACAGTGAAAACTAGCATTCAGCAACAGGTGAATAAGTTGTCTCTTCAGGAACGGCTTGCTCAATTGCAGCAGAGTATTGGTAGCACCTTCAGTGGTGTGAAAAACAAAGTGCAACAAACTGGGAGTAAAAAAACACCCGCAACCCCCAAGCCTGAAGACATTACCTCTGTACTGACGGAAGCACCTGCTGTTGAGATTATCGACAACACTATTGTTACACCAGAAACACCTACAGAAGAGGCAATAACCGAGAGTGTACCAGAGGCTATTCCTCCACATCCTCCATCTGCGGAATTAGTAGAAGCAGCTCAAGCAGATACTGAGAACAAAGAACAGATTTCCGTAGAGGAAATTGCTCCAGATGCATCACTAGCTCCCCCAGCAGAAACACCACCAGAACAAATACCGCCAAATAATCAGGGTAGTTGAATTTTAGTGAAACCCAACGTTAGTCTCAGATGATGTTGGGTTTTACTCAACTTATTTGAATGTTCTGCCACAAATCAGCTGCAACAAACCTGGATAAGTGACCAACATTAGTTGTTGCAATTACTACATCTGAAACAGCAAGAGTTACAGCTTGCGCTACCAAAATTATGTCACCTTCAATTGTCCTATCACCAGCTGTTGGTTGTCCTTGTTAACGAGCTTGCGCCCAGAATAACGCAGCTTGACGCATTGCAGTTGTTGTGATGGGTAGAAGCCATTGGGTACAAGCCAAGCTTTCATTTGATAGCTTTGGATTTGTGACTAGACCTATTGGCCCTGCATCCAAGAGAATAACTCAACTTACCAAGTTACACCCTTTAACTCAGCAGGAAATAATTTACGCTCAGATAATCTATCTTCATCCAAGGCATTAATTAAATACTCTCCTGTTTCGCAAATGTCCAGACCCCCGACTTATTTGAGTCGGGGATCTAGCTAAAATCTGGGTTATTGCATGAGAATTTGACGGATTAAAATACTCATAACTTCATCTGGGTTAGCGGTTGGTAGCAGTGGACTCCAATCTCCAACGCTGGCGTAGCCAGTTACCTGCAAACGGTGAATTGTACTGGTAACGGCTTTCGGCGAACCAATTAGTAAGTGCTTAAGTGGTTCTCTCTTGGGAAATGTGTTTTCAGGAGATTGATTGAGTGTGGGTGTATTTACATCTTCGCCATGTAAGTATTGCTCTAACTTGGATTCGGCGGATTGTTGATTATCTACGAACTTTTGTGATTGTGCCATCATTGTAGTTGTACTCCGATTGTGGATGTTACATAAAGGCGATCGCTCTCTTTCTTCGCGGGATTAGGCGATCGCCTTTATCATGTCTTGATATTAATGTATAATTTTATACTTATTAACTAGTAATTCAAAAATTCTTATTAATAATTCTCAAGTTTTAAGGAGAATCAATTAATATTTAATTTCCACGAAAGAAAGGCAGAGGGCAGAAGAAAGAAGCATTAATAAAAACTTTTGTTCTGGGTTGAAAGCAACAGTTTAAAAATAATTGTATTAGCGCAAAGTGGTGAGATGCTCCCTTTTAAACATGAGTGCCTTCTGCTTTCTGAATAAAAATTAACCAAAATAACCGATACAATCATTAAAAATGACTTAATCATACTGAAGCGATGCACATGGTAACGGAATCTGAGGTTCAGGTGACGATTTCTTTGGCTGAACTAGGTTTAGACGAAGAGGAGTTGCAAAAACAAGTAGAAAATTTGCTACCCCAGTTAAGAGAAGTAGATGGGGTAGAAGATGCCAATTTAGTCCAGTGGAGAGAGTCTTGAACGCACGCAGGTGGGTTTTGTCTGTGTAGCCAAGCCAGTGTGATCTTGGGAAGCCACTGCGTTGGACGGGTTTCCCGGCTTGAAGCAAGTGGCGTGGTTTCCCCCATGAACAACTGGCGCGCGACTTCCAGTCGCCAAGGCAAGTAATAAATTAGACTTTTCAAACTAACATGGCGAAGCTGGCATTGCTGATCGGGATTAGTGAATATGATGAGCCGACATTAGCACCGTTACCAAATGCTGTAAATGATGTTGAGGCGATGCAGCGAGTTTTGCTAAACCCAGAGATGGGTGATTTTGCTGCGCCTGATGTCACGGTGCTGACAAATCCCGAACGGCAGGCTATGGAAGATGCTATTTATACTTTGTATGCCAATTGTCAAAAAGATGACTTAGTGCTTTGCTACTTTTCTGGTCATGGTGTAGTAGTAGAAAGCGGTGAATTTTATTTCTCGACTCGCCGTAGCCGGAAGAATCAGGGAAAATTAATCCCCACCTCAGCTGTCGCCGCAACAAGTGTACATAGTTGGATGAACCAGAGCAGGTCTAAGCGACAGGTGGTAATTTTAGATTGCTGCTTTAGTGGTGCTTTTGCTAGGGGTTTGACAGCTAAAGATGGTGGGACTATTGACCTGCAACAGCATTTAGGTGGTGAGGGAAGGGCAATTCTCACAGCTTCCACTTCTACGCAATATGCTTTTGAGTCCGATGGTTTAGACCTTTCAATTTACACCCATTATTTAGTAGAAGGAATTGAGAAAGGTGCAGCAGATTTAGATGAGGATGGCTTGATTGCGGTAGATGAGTTGCATAGATATGCAAAAAGCAAAGTGCAAGAAGCATCTCCCGCCATGACACCAGAGTTTTATCCTTTTAGAGATGGTTATCGGATTTTTCTGGCAAAGTCGCCAAAGGACGATCCCAAACTGAAGTATCGTAAGGAAGCCGAACAACGCGCCAAGCTAAATCAGGGTAGATTCTCTGTATTTGCTTTTGAACTATTGGAATTTAAGCGAATTGAGTGGGGATTATCTGAGGATGAAGCTATAGCAATTCGAGAAGAAGTTTTACAACCTTATCGTGAATATCAGCGTAAACGAGATAGATACGAACAGGCGTTGATTCTTGCTGTTAATCAAGAAAAATATCCGTTTAATCAGGCGGTTCAACAGGATTTACAAGATTATCAACAACATTTAGGACTTAGGGATGAAGATATAGCTTCAATAGAACAAAGCGTACTTGTCCCAAAACAAGCTGAATATGAGCGTCAGCAACAGGAAGCTGAAAGATTACGCCAAGAGTATCAAAGACAGCAAACAGAATTACAAAAACAACGAGCAAGAGAGTCATCTAAAACTGTTTCTCCTCCAGGTATTCAAACTCAGACTTTTGAGTTCTATACCGCCAGCCTAACGGTAAAAAGCTCAGGTTTTTTGGGTATGGGGAAAAAAATCTATGAAAATAAACGCAGTCGAGGACGTGCTGAGTTTTTTACACAAGACCTGGGTAATGACGTGATTCTAGAAATGGTTGCAATTCCTGGTGGTCAATTTCTCATGGGTTCGCCAGAAAATGAGCCAGAACGACTTGATAGAGAAAGTCCACAACACACTGTCACCGTTCAACCCTTTTTCATGGGTAAATTTCCTGTCACGCAAGCTCAATGGAAAGCCGTAGCCGCTCTTGATAAGGTGAATATTGATTTAAATCCCGACCCATCCAATTTTAAAGGTGCTAATCTACCTGTTGAATGTGTTTATTGGAATGAGGCGGTTGAATTTTGCGCTCGACTATCTAATAAGACTGGAAAAACCTATTGCTTACCCAGTGAAGCAGAATGGGAATATGCTTGTCGTGCAGGTACAACCACCCCGTTTTATTTTGGCGAAACGATTACAACTGATTTGGCGAATTATCGAGGTATTGACTGGGATTATCAAGGAACAGTGTACCCAGGTAATTATGCTCAGGGGCCTAAAGGTGAATATCGTCAGCAAACAACAGAAGTGGGGAAATTTCCCGCTAACCCCTTTGGTTTATTTGATATGTGTGGTAATGTATGGGAATGGTGTCAGGATGAGTGGCACGAAAATTATGATAACGCACCGACGGGCGGCAGTGCTTGGCTGAGTGATAATGATAATCAACGTAAGCTGCTGCGTGGTGGTTCGTGGAATAGCCTTCCCAAGGGTTGCCGTTCGGCGTATCGCCTCTATGACGCGCGTGTCACTTGGTACAGCGGCGTGGGTTTTCGGGTTGTGGTGTTGCAGGGCAGGGCTTAGTAGCCCTTTACACTTTTACCCTTTAGTACTCTACCCTTTTTCTCTTTTCCCTTCTTATATCTCGCGCTCTGCGCGATCAAATATTTTTTTAGTTCTCGGATGAGCGATTTACCTACAATACAAAAAACTTACGATTTAATCAAGTGGTACGTGCCAATTTTAAATCGCCTTCCTAGAGATCATAAATTTTAGTTAGGTAATCTCATCATTACAGAACTCTATGATTTATTAGATGCTCTAATTATAGCTAGGTATGCCAAACAGAAATTAGCCCAGTTAGAAGCATTTAGTCAGGCAAAGTTATAATTTGCTTGATGTTTTTCAACAGACAAAAGTTAAATCTAATGAAAACATTTACTGCAATCATCGAGCGAGATCCTGATACAAAGTTTTATGTAGGCTATGTTCCTGGATTTCCTGGCGCACATTCTCAGGGAGAAACTTTGGATGAGTTACAAGAGAATCTGCGCGAAGTGATTGAGATGCTTTTGGAAGATGAGGATTTAATGTTTGAGACGGAATTTATTGGTACGCAGCAAATTGTGATTCCGTAGGGTATGAGTAATATTCCTGTGCTAAAACCTCAAGAGGTTGTCCGAATACTGGAGAGCCTTGGATTTGTTGAGGTGCGTCAGAAAGGTTCACACAAGCAATTTCGTCATGAAGATGGTCGAGGCACAACAGTTCCTTTTCATAAAGGACGTGATATCTCACCCAAATTATTACGGCAAATTGCAAGCGACGTTGGTTTAACAGTTGAAGAAATGTTGGAGTTTCAATGAGATTTAATAACGTAGTAAACCTTAAATTGTAGGGCGCGTCATAGCAACACTTAACGCACGGAGAAATATGGTGCGTTTTAATTTAAAAGTACTATAGAGCTAGTATCTATTGGGTTTTGAGTATGACTCTGGGAACTAATGGACAGGTAGCGATCATTCGCACAGAGCGTGGTTTGGCGATCGCGCCATACTAAAATGAGACTCAGAGATAGCGATCGCCTATCTGCACCTGTTAAGAAATTCTCAACACCTTAAAGCACGCGATGCTCAAAAGCAACTGGCTTTATTTTTGGAGTTTGCCACAGCTTTGTTCTTAATGACAGTTTCAATGTTAGTAACGACAGAAGTTTCTGTCCTAACGACAGCTTCAATTTTCTTTACAAAACTAAAACAGTAGTAACTACAGAAGTTTCTGTCTTAACGACAGCTTCAATTTTCCTTACAAAGTTAGAGTCATTCTGAAAGAAAACTTCTGCATTCCAAGTCAAAACTTATAGCGATCGCTCAAAAAACATCACTCAATCTTATTCTAAATGAAGAGGAGTTTAGACAAGTTTCATGGCGAGCGATGGCCATCTTCTGATGACTCATCGGCTAATTCTACATCCGCAATCAGTTTACGTGCAGCCTCAGACATTTCAATTGTATAAGGTTGCAGTGTATTATTTTTCAGCGCTTCTGTCATTGCAAAATCAAGAAATAACCGCATTAAAACCGAGTCTTCTGCATCATCATCTAGTTGAGGCACAATTCGCAAAATTGCAGTATCCGGCGATAATACCTCTATCCATCCATCTGCATTAGCAAACTGAGGATGCTCCTGATAAAACTCAGCTGGTAGCCTAAACCCTGCGCTGTTACAAATTTTTGTACTACGAATACTGTAGGAGTGACTCATATTCAGAGGTATATACGTTATGTACTTACATAATGCCAACTGCTTAGTAAAAGCATTGCTTTAACCAAGCTCCTAACTTGCACATTTTAGAACCGTTATACAGTAAGGCTTTGAGAAATATCATCAAAATGTGCTTGTTTCATATTTTGCGGGAGCGTTAATCGTGCCCGTTGGGCGCTCAAATCTTGAGCATCATATTTCACAATTATGCTACAATATACTACATGCGGTGCATCCTACTACATCTTAAGCAACTAGGATGAGTGGGATGCATTACCATTGAAAAGACTCAGGTATTTCAGCAAGTGGGTAAGACTCCTGTGGCTAGAAATGCATTCAACTTGAAGACTTTGGAAATTCTCACGGATAATGGTGAGAATCAGACTTCTATATTCCTTAACATCAGCACCGTGACAGAAACTGGAAGCTACAAAGATACTGTAAACCTACCCAAGACTAACTTTGATATGCGGGCAAACGCCATCAAGCGCGAGCCGGAAATCCAAAAGTTTTGGGAAGAAAATCAAATTTACGATCGCCTCTCCGAAAACAATCCAGGCGAATTATTTATACTGCACGATGGGCCTCCCTACGCTAACGGCTCACTTCATATTGGTCATGCTTTAAATAAAATTCTCAAAGATATTATTAATCGCTACCAACTGCTGCAAGGGCGTAAGGTGCGCTACGTTCCTGGTTGGGACTGTCACGGCTTGCCAATTGAACTGAAAGTTTTGCAGAACATGAAGTCGGCAGAACGGCAAAACTTGACATCTTTACAACTGCGGCAGAAAGCGAAAGAGTTTGCCCTTAATACTGTAGATGACCAGCGCAAAAATTTTAAACGCTATGGTGTTTGGGGTGACTGGGATAATCCTTATTTAACTCTGAAGCCGCAATATGAAGCGGCTCAAATTGGCGTGTTCGGTGAGATGGTATTAAAAGGATACATCTATCGCGGACTGAAGCCCGTTCACTGGAGTCCCAGTTCTAAAACAGCTTTGGCTGAAGCGGAGTTGGAATATCCAGAAGGTCATACTTCGCGCAGTATCTATGCAGCTTTCCCAGTTACGGGTGTTGCGGAAGCTGTGAAACCGCAGCTGGCAGAATATCAGTCAGATTTGGGTGTGGCTGTTTGGACAACTACGCCTTGGACAATTCCGGGGAATTTGGCTGTGGCAGTGAATGCAGACCTTAACTATGCACTGGTAGAAGTTTCACGCCCAGAGGTGCAGAGTAACTTTAAATACCTGATTGTTGCTGCTGATCTGGTGGAGAGTTTATCTGCTACTTTGGGAGTTGAGTTAACTGTAAAAGCCACATTCAAAGGGCAAGATTTAGAACATACAACTTATCGGCATCCTCTGTTTGACCGAGAAAGCCCAATTGTGGTTGGTGGCGATTACATCACAACTGAGTCGGGTACTGGGTTGGTACATACTGCCCCCGGTCATGGTCAAGAAGATTACATTGTTGGTCAGCGCTACGGTTTGCCTATCCTCGCGCCAGTTGATGACAATGGCGACTTTACCCCAGAGGCGGGACAGTTCGCTGGGTTGAATGTGCTAGGTGATGGCAATCAAGCGGTAATTGATGCGCTGACTGCGGCGGGTTCTTTGTTGAAAGAGGAACCTTATCAACACAAATATCCCTACGACTGGCGGACGAAAAAGCCGACGATTTTCCGGGCGACTGAACAATGGTTTGCTTCCGTGGAGGGATTTCGGGAAGAAGCATTAAAGGCGATCGCTTCGGTAAAATGGATTCCAGCCCAAGGTGAAAATCGCATTACGCCGATGGTGGCGGAACGTTCTGATTGGTGTATTTCCCGTCAGCGTTCTTGGGGTGTGCCAATTCCGGTTTTCTACGATGAAGAAACTGGGGAACCATTGCTGAATGCTGAAACTATTGCCCACGTTCAAGGAATTATTGCTGAAAAAGGTTCCGATGCTTGGTGGGAGTTGTCGGTAGCCCAGTTGTTACCAGAGTCCTACCGTAATAATGGACGGTCTTACCGCAGAGGTACAGACACGATGGATGTCTGGTTTGATTCTGGTTCGTCTTGGGCAGCTGTATTGAAGCAGCGTCCAGAGTTACGCTACCCTGCCGATATGTATTTGGAAGGTTCCGACCAACATCGCGGCTGGTTCCAGTCAAGTTTGCTCACTAGCGTAGCAGTAAATGACATTGCGCCTTACAAAACTGTCTTGACTCACGGCTTTGCTTTGGATGAGCAAGGGCGGAAGATGAGCAAGTCAGAAGGCAATGTCGTTGACCCGAATACAATCATTGAAGGCGGGAAAAATCAAAAAGCAGAACCGCCTTACGGTGCAGATGTCTTGAGATTGTGGGTATCATCGGTAGACTACTCCGGCGATGTCCGCATTGGTAAAAACATCATCAAGCAGTTGAACGATGTTCGAGGCAAGATTCGCAATACAGCGCGGTTTCTGTTGGGTAGCTTGCACGATTTCGACCCCGAAAAAGATACAGTACCTTTCGAGGAATTGCCAGAACTCGATCGTTACATGCTGCACCGCATCACCGAGGTATTTGAAGAAGTAACCGCAGCTTTTGAAAGCTTCCAATTCTTCCGCTTTTTCCAAACTGTGCAGAATTTCTGCGTGGTGGATTTATCCAACTTCTATTTAGATGTTGCTAAGGATAGACTGTACATCAGCGCGCCCGATGCTTTCCGCCGTCGCAGTTGTCAAACAGTGCTGAAGATAGCTTTAGAGAATTTAGCACGAGCGATCGCTCCTGTGTTGTGCCACATGGCAGAAGATATCTGGCAATATCTCCCCTATAAAACACCATACAAATCGGTATTTGAAGCCGGTTGGGTGCAGGTAGACCAAAAATGGCAAAATCCGAAACTAGCAGAATTCTGGCAACAAGTCCGGCAAATCCGCACTGAGGTTAACAAGGTGCTAGAACAAGCCAGGATAGAAAAACTGATTGGTTCTTCACTTGAAGCGAAAGCACTGCTTTATATAAATGACGAGCAGTTACGCTCCTCAATAAAAGCACTGAATCCTGATAAAGGTAACGGTATCGATGAACTCCGCTATCTGTTCCTCACCTCTCAGGTAGAATTATTAGATTCTCCTGACAAACTGCAAGGAGTGAAATACAACTTGCAGTCAGACACTTGGGGAATTGGTGTAGTGAATGCAGACGGCGAAAAATGCGATCGCTGCTGGAACTACTCCACTCATGTGGGAGAATCAGCAGAACATCCCCTAATTTGCGAACGGTGCGTTGCAGCTTTAGCAGGAAATTTCTAAAAGTATGAGTGATACCAATTCACGAAAATCTTGATAGACATGCAAGAACTTGTAGGGGCGAACGGCTGTTCGCCCTTACGCCCGTATTTGTATCATTTATAAAGTGAATTGGTATGAGGAGTCTAACTCACAACTCCTCACACTCAGCACTCAGCACTTTTTATAATTTCTCCAACAACTCTTGAGTTAACTGCAAAAATGCTCTTGAACCACCTGATTGGGGAGCATTTAGAACAACTGGCATAAAACTATCAACAGCCTTTGCAACATTTACATCAACTGGTATTTGTGCCCGACAAATTTTTTCTACACCAAAATCTTCCACAACGCGGTGCATAACTTGTTTATAGTATCTGCCATTTAATAAATTCCCACTGCACATACTAAAGACAATTCCCAACATTTTGATATCTATCTTTGCTTCTTGTTCGTGACTGTCTTTTAATTGCCCGATGCGCCTTTCCAGCAATTGAATACCCACTATCGATAAGGGTTCTGGTTTAGCGGGAAGAATGTAGAAATCACTAGCAGCTAAAGCACTACGAGTCAATAAATTATAACCAGGGGCACAATCTAAGAGAATAAAATCATACTCTTGGCGAACTGGCTTTAAAATATTGTTAATTAAAACTCTTTCAAAACGATTCCAAACAGTTTCAAAGTCCTGTTCGCCCAAAGCAGTTGCTTGTTGGTGCAACATTTCGGACACAACAAATTCATCATATAAATCGATATCTCCTGGCAATAAATTCAGTCCGGGGAGATTACAGACCTCAGAGTGAATGATATCTTGAATAGTTTGTGTGGCTTGCGAACCAGGATTGATGATTTCGTCTATCAAAGCTCTGAATGTCTTACTTTGTTTGCGACGCTTGGCAAACTCTATAGGCGACATCAGACTAAGTGTGGCGCTGATTTGGCTATCTAAATCGAGGACAAGCACCCGCTTACCATGATTTTTTGCCAAACAAGTAGCTAAATTAACGGTGATGGTAGTTTTTCCGACACCGCCTTTCATATTTGCAGTTGCAATTACATATCCCATTAGTTAATTCCTCTGAT
Organism: Dendronalium sp. ChiSLP03b; assembly: GCF_034531165.2. Classification (NCBI taxonomy): domain Bacteria; kingdom Bacillati; phylum Cyanobacteriota; class Cyanophyceae; order Nostocales; family Nostocaceae; genus Dendronalium; species Dendronalium sp. ChiSLP03b. The sequence goes on from NZ_JAVRBR020000100.1 coordinate 58,989, forward strand.
GACGCATTCCCATCTAGGTAGCGTACACCCATCCTAAACATTTAAAACTTCCGCTTAATTTAATATTTTCCGGAACTCAGAAGAGTGAGTTTAGCAATATTTACTCAGTTAAGGCAGTCTGACTACATAACACTTGGCAATCAAAATCACAGATGTAGAAACAAAACCTGTGTGCGCTGGTTTTAGAAATCACCTTATGCAGACTTCATTCGCGTAGCTGTGAACTCTGTTAGCTATAACTTTATTTCTAGTAAAAATACTAAATATAATTTTAGATTTATACATAATATTAAGTATACGTTGTGACGCAAATAACTGCGCTTATGCCATAATCGAACAAATATCAAGTTATTAACCATAATTTTATTTCTTAGTAGGTAAAAAATATTGCCTTTTAATCCCGAACTGTGCCGTAACGAAAGCGAAGTTGAAAGCAAACTCATAGTGCAATATTTGCTACCTCAGTTAGGATATACTCCTGACACTTGGCATCAAGAAGTTGCAGTTGGTAGCATCCGTCTGGACTTCTTAGCATTTGCCGCACAAGTGATTCCCTTTGTCTTAGATGCCAACTCACCTCTGAGTGTCGTCATGGAGGCAAAGCACCCCAAACAAAATTTAAATACTCACCTTCGCAGACTCAGGCACTATTTAACAAGCTTGAATGTGAGATATGGATTGATAACTAATGGCAAAGAAATCAGAATTTATGAAAAGTTACAAGATGATATTAAGTTAGTATTTCAATGTTCTGGTAAAGATGTTGAGCAAAAGATAGAAAAAATTGCAGGTTTAATTGGTAGGGATAGTCTGAAAGCAGAACAATACAAAGACCAGTCAGAAATTGTAGTAAGTGAAAATAATTCCACAGTTCCAACACAGAGGCAACATTCAATGAAAATAATTGCGGTTTACCATAACAAAGGTGGCGTTGGTAAGACAACAACAGTAGTTAACTTAGCTGCTGCTCTCAGAAAGAAGGGGAAAAGAGTTTTAATAATTGATTTTGATAGTCAAGCTAACACTACATTTGCCACAGGATTAGTCAAATTTGATGATGAAGAATTTGATGATATCAAAGACTCTAATCTTCTTCAAGTATTACAATCCGAAGAGCTTTATCCAATTTCGGAAGTAGCGAGAAAATCTAATTTTTGTAATCCAGAGATTGATGTAGTTCCTGCACATATTAACTTGATGAGAAATGAGACTGATTTGAATGCTCTTGATGGTAGTAGACTAATACTTATTGAGAAACTGCAATATGTACAAGATCAATATGATATTGTACTTATTGATACTCCACCATCTCTAAATCTTTATGCAAGAATTGCTCTGATTACCGCTGACTATCTTATTATTCCATCGGATCTAAAACCTTTTGCTAATCAAGGATTAACCAACGTTAAAGAGTTCATTAAAAGTATTAATACGTTTAGAAAACAAATAAGAAAATCTCCAATTCAAACTTTAGGTGTACTTGCTTGTAAGATATCTACTAATAATCAATTCGTAAAACATACTTTACCTAAAAGGCTAGAAACTATTGAAAAACGGTATAATTTTGAAGTCATGAATACAGTTATTTATGATAGAGATGATCTAGCTAAATGTTCTGAAAAAACTTTGATTGTAGGAAATATAGAGGTGGCTGATCCTGTATCTATACTTGATTTTAAGCCAGATTCAGTTGCTGCACACGAATTTGAGCTACTAGCAATAGAAGTTTTACAAAAGATAGGATTGGCTTAATGAAATTATCTACATCACTTGTTGCTGTCAAGAAAATTACCTCCAGCAAGCCTCGTTCAATTTTTGCAGATAATGAGATAGAACAAGCTGCTCAGTTAATTTTAGAATCTGAAGGGGTTGTTAATCCTATTGTAGTTCGCAGAACAAGTCTGCAATCTTATGAAGTAGTAGATGGAGACTTTGAATATTATGCTGCTGCTAGAGCTAGAGAAATAAATCTTCGTAAAGGGGAAATGATTGGAGTATTTATCATTGAGCCTGAAAACGAGGAAGCTTTAACTAATCAGGTGCAACTATTTAGAAAGCAAAAATCTGATAGTCCCAAAAAAACAGAATTAAACTCAAAGGATTTGGAAATTTTTCTAATAAATTTGGAGTCACGTTTTGAAAAGATAACTAATCAACTCTTAGAGCAGGCAACTAGTAATGTAAAGTTAGAGAATGAAATCAAAGACCTGAAAAAGCAGATTGCTGATAAAGCTGAACCATTAAAAGTTTTTCAAACACTTGGTAAAGTTGATATTGCTTTCAGATTACGTAATGCTGGCTTTACTATAAAAAAAGCTTCTGATATAGCAGAAGCAATAGAAATTGAACGTAATAAAGAGCAGTTTAAGTCACTGAACGATGTCGTAGAAAGAGTTAAGATTTCACAGGGGAAAAAGTTTATTAAAGGTATAAGTATTAAAAAAATGCTTGATATAGTTGACTTGTGGTCAGAAAATTAGTTGCCTAAAGTACTATTAATGCAATATAACTACCCCATATAAATTTCTTCGCGCCTTAGCGCCTCGGCGTAAGACATCACCCGCTTACTGCCAGGTTACTGTATTCAAAACAAAAAGCGCCTCATAAGCTTACAGGAGACATACTTAAGTGACGACTTCCTCGATTCGCACTTTGTTCGTTACCAAAGAAGTGCCTTATCCACCTGTGGGAGGGGTAAATTTACGTACTTGGCAAAACATCAACATCATGATGAAGTTTGGCCCCGTTGATGTTTTTTCAGCTTCTAACTGGAGTCCTAAAAGCACATCTCTACCTGGAGTAGTTCTCTGGAAACATACCAACGTAGCCATTCAGCGTTCAAACTGGGAAAAGCTAGAAAATCGTTTGTGGTGGCTGCATCCCCGCAGACATCCAGATGCTGATTGGGCTTATGCTAAAACTGCGGCTAAAGAATTAGACGAAACCCTCACCCAATTTCAGCCTCATTTAGTAATCATTGAAGAAGTATGGCTATACTCCTACCTAAGTGTAGTGAAGCGCCACAAATGCCACATTATCTTCGATAACATTAATGTCGAAGCATCCCTGTGGCAGCAGAGATACAGTTCAGTTCAAGGCTTCAAATCACAGTTAAAAGCAAAGATTCAGCTAGAACATCTTAAATCCATTGAAAGTGACTTTGCAAAGCAAGCCAGCCAAGTATGGGTTTGCAGCGAAAATGATTCTAACTTAATAACCCAGTATTACGGACAAGTATCACCAACTCACGTTGTACCCAACGGGATCAACGTAGCCCACTACGACAGCATACACTCCCGTGAATGCAAACCAGAAGCGGGACTAGAGGACACAAAGCAAAATTTACTGTTTCTTGGTCAGCTTTCCTACTCACCTAACACAGTGGCGGTTGAGTTACTCATTAACCAAATCTACCCGCGACTCCGGGAACTATACCCAGATAGCCGTCTATTGCTGGTAGGACGCAACCCCACTCAATTTATGCAAACAGCCGCCAAGCAGGAACCTGGAATTATCGTCACTGGCAGCGTTGCAGATGTTCGACCTTATTTAGCTGCTGCTAGCGTTATGATTGTACCTTTACTTCAAGGCGGAGGTACGCGCTTAAAAATCTTAGAAGCTTTTGCGGCTGGCTGTCCTGTTGTCAGTACTACCAAGGGTGCTGAGGGCATCAAAGTCAGAGATGGGGAACACCTACTAATTAGAAATAAAGTAGAAGAGTTAGTTGAAGGTGTGAGTCAACTCTGGTCAAATCCCTCTTTTGCAGAAAAACTAGCTAGTTCTGCTTATGAACTAGTACAAGCAGAATACTCTTGGCAAGCAGTTAGCCGCAAGATTGACCTAGCTATTCAAAAGTTACTTCCTGATTAAGAAAATAGACTTGCCATAACACAAAATTTTTAGCAAAATAACCGATTTCTAAATCTTATAATTACTGCTTAACTGGAGAGCGAACCCATGCAGGACAATTTCCAAATTGCCGAAAGAAGTAATCCTTGACTCCTTGTAAAGCCGCCTGAGATTTCAATCGCTCTTGGCTACCTGACTGTGAATTAAAATACTTGTGAAGCTGGCGCAAAATATCTTTAAAAATTACTTTATAAATACTCAGCGCTTCCAAGAAAGAGAAATTACGTTCAACCCACAACAATCGATTTCGCCACCAAAAATATTGATAGTGAGGGGCTTTGTCTCCACCACTAAAACTTGAGGAAATTTTGTGCCATACCTTTGACTCTGGAACTAAAAGGCATTTATATCCAGCGCGTCTAGCGCGATAACACCAGTCAACTTCTTCCCACATCAAGAAGTATTTTGGCTCAAGCATTCCTATTTTTCGGACTACTTCAGTCTTTACCATTAATGCACAACCACAGATATATTCAGTAAACTGAATTTCTTTCACACCTTCGTTATCTATATTTCCACATCCTGTGTGAATAAATCTCGCTTGACTGGGTAACCATTGCACCCCAGAAAACCAAATCTTTTTCGGTTCTTTGTAGTAATATATTTGTGAACCAAATATCCCAACATTAGGATATTTGTCATTTGCATGAATAAACGCCCAAAGGATTTGTGGATTGACTATAGTATCATTATTCAACAAGAAGACATAATCGGCTCCTTGGGATATGGCATACTCAATTCCGACATTATTCCCAGCGGCAAAACCAAGATTAGCACCATTTTCAATGATTAATATTTGAGGATATCTTTCTCGAATAGTTGCAACTGAATCATCTATAGAACCATTATCTACGAGCAAAACTTTATAATTGGGATAATCAATTTTTTGAACTGATTCTAGACACTCAATTGTATCTTCTTTACCATTCCAGTTGAGAATTAAGATAGAAATCTGCGGAGCTTCCTGAGTCATGAGTGCAGCTTAAAATGATAATTTATGGAATTTCGCCAAATAAAACTCAAATGTTTGCAGTTAACTATATGTAGTTTTGCCTATTTCTTAAACGGCAGCTTCTCGCACTCTTTCTGTATAATCCTTGGGGCGCGCCTGACGAAAACTCTGCAAAGCAAATTGTCGCAAACTTGTTGGTAAATAAGATAGCACTAGACCAAGCAGAATTTTGCGATCGCTCCCCAACACCCGACTCGATTCCTGTAAAAGTCGCCGTCCTTCTACGGTATCTCCCTTTTCAATCAGCCTTAATCCTAAAGCTTGCTGCGTTCCAGCTAATTTCCGCGATCGCAGTTTTTCTAATTCTTCGTTGGGAAATTTATAACCACTGATACAGAAAACTTTTGCAGATAAAAAGTGCAAGTTTTGTTTTAAACTTGTCTGGCCGCCATGAAAACGATACTCCATCAGAAATTCTGGCAGAAAATATCCTTGCTTACCAGCGATCGCTAATCTTACCAGTAAGTCAAAATCCTCACATCCATCAGCTTGCGGACGCATATAATCAACTTCTTCCAAACAAGCCCGACGAAATAGCGTTGAGCCAACTTGTAAGCTTTGATATTCAAAAGTTTGCCTCATCAAGTCAGAAATCACTCCCTGCTGGAGTTTATCTTTTCCCCACTTTGCAGAATTTTCTTTTGTTGCTGATTCAATTTTTTCGTTGTTTTGATTGATAATCCAGTGATTAGTACAAACAAAATCTACATTTGGTTCCGCTTCTAAAACAGCCACAGTTTTCTCTAAAAACTCAGGTGTTAGAGCATCATCATCATCAAATTTGATAAAGTATGTACCACAAGCAGCCTCAAAACCCGAACGCATATTGCGACTGCGCCCACCATTAACAGGATGTCTAATATAGCGAACCCGTGGATCATCCCATTGATTTACTATTAGAGCAGTATCATCAGTAGAACCGTCATCACAGATTATTATTTCAAAATCTCTGTAAGTTTGAGCTAACACACTATTAACTGCGTAAGGCAGCAAACTTGCTCGGTTGTAAGTTGGAATGCAAACACTAACTTTTGGCATAATTATGAAAAATATTGATAATTGAAATCAAGATACACTTTTTTTAAGCTTATATATTAACTGTAATTTTACCTAAAATTTTCTGAATATTTTTGTTAGTGATTGAGCATATACTAGGTGGTTTTAGTTGTTTTGGTTTGAGTTCTGGCTGTTTCAGAAAACGATAGTGTAAAAATTCTTCTTGATAACGAATATTGACATCTTCACCCTGACATAAATTGGCAAAATCTCTAGAAGAATAGCTCATATAGTGAATGCGATGAATTGGCTTTAATCCTTCTTGGTCATAAAGAATATTATTAACATTAATGAAGGTATCGGCATTGGCACAATTACCAGTTCTATCTTGATATTCGGAACTGAGTGTAAAGTTAAATAATGGGCGATCGCATCGCAAAGTCATATAATTAAACAAAAAAGCGTCATCCCACCAGCCATATCCATTAATCCATTCAACTTCTCGTTGGTCAATTAATAACTGCTTCATTTCTTCAACTTCTTTAGCAGTAAATAATCCTCGTTTAGAGCCAAAAAAGCTAGAACAATGCAGTTTAGGACGGATATCTACTTCTGTATACAGCCCGGATTTTTGGATAACTGAAATATCTAGTGCAGCTACAGACCTAGGTTTAATATGTTCCCAATCATCAAACACAAAATCGTAAGTTTTTAGCTTTTCTATAACATCAGTAACTGGCTTCATTGCTAAGCTGTCACAGTCATAGAATACAAACTGCTCAAAAATACCTTCAAAAGTCACAAACTTTCTTTGTAAATGACTTTTGTACCAACCAGGACGGGATGTTTTATTCTGCATTTCTCTAGGATGAGCAGCCCAAACCTGATGAGCAAATTCTTCCCAGCGTTGAATTACCTCCCAATCATCAAAAAGGATTACATTCTTACGAGAATTAACTTCTTGTCTAATACGAGCTAGCCGTTCATCATAGGGAATAATACAAATAGGAATATCTGGGCTAACATTCACCTCAATGCTGTTGAGTAATGCGACTAATTGATCGTAGACAATATCATTAGCAAGGGTGTAAACACCGAAAAATTCCATTTTCACAAATCCTTTGTGTTTGTGTTTGAAAACTTTTTTTAAGAATCATGTAGACAGCCCAATGATGGCATAATGTCTGGCAACATGTCATCTCACTAAACAAATTTGCTATTTTAGTCAGGTGGTAGTTAGGTTTCGATCTGCTTGGAAAAAAACATATAAGGGATATTAGTGATGACATTAAGCCCTAATTAAAGTCATTGTATATATGTCATCACTTTACTTAGTGTTATTCCTGATATCAACTATATGAACATTTTAATGCTATCTTCCACCTTTCCCTATCCACCAACGCGGGGAGGAACTCAAGTTAGAACGTTTAACTTACTCAAGTATCTGAGTCAACGTCATGTTATTACCTTAGTGACTCAACGCGATCGCGATGTTACAGACACAGAGATATTAGGATTGCGAGATTGTGTGGAGCATCTAGCCATTTTTGAACGTCCCCCAGACGTTGGAGCTACCGCAGGAATACTGAATAGAATACAGCGATTTAGTACATTTGTGCAACAAGGTACACCGCCAAGCGTACTCAACCGCTACTCAGTTGATATACAAGAGTGGATTGATAGCTTTGTGCAAGCAAGAAAATGTGATGTGATTACCTGCGAACATAGTGTCAATGAAATTTATGTGCGATCGCATTTTCAAAAACAGCTAAGAACAGTCGTTAATATTCATAGTTCTGTCTACGGTACTTGTCTTAATCAACTAGCAACTGGCGTTTCTGAAAACACATTGCGAGACAAAATTAATTTACCACTTTTGCGTCGTTATGAACAAAGCTATTGCTCTAAATTTTCAGAAATTGTAGTGACAACCGAAGACGATAAAATTCAACTACAAGCATTTAAACCTAACAGCAAAATTAGAGTTATTCCTAATGGCGTAGATTTAGTTTCTTTTCCCAAACGTACTGCCGATCCTGGGGGACATCGCTTAGTTTTTATCGGTGCAATGGATAACTTAGCAAATATAGATGCCGTCTGTTTTTTTAGCAACCAAATCTTACCAGAAATTCAAAAACTGTATCCTGATATTACTTTCGATATTGTCGGTTCTCGTCCTGTACCGGAAGTTTTGACACTGCAAAACCAACCAGGGATTAAAGTTACTGGTAGAGTGCCTTCAATGGTAGAGTACTTGCACAAAGCAACCGTCTGTGTAGTGCCGATGCGGACAGGGTTTGGTATTAAAAATAAAACTTTAGAAGCAATGGCAGCTGGTGTACCAATAGTAGCAAGCGATCGCGGTTTAGAAGGATTAGCCGTAGATGGTGTTGGTACATCATTAAAGGCATTACGAGCAAATGAACCAACAGAGTACATTACCGCTATTAGTAGACTATTCGATAACCCACAACTGCGTTTTGAATTATCTTGTAACGCCAGACAACTTGTAGAAACAGAATTTACTTGGGATATCGCTGGCAAATGTTATGAGCAAGTCTGTATTGGAAGTAATGATAAAGGCTAAGATGAAGTTTAATCCTTAAGACTTCATCTTAGCCTACTCTACAAAAGAACATATAGACAGAAACCGCTTGGTATTTAGGGCTTCTACATTCTTTTCTGAAATCAAAATTCAAATTACTGCCGCATTGAAGGCACAGAAAAAATCCTGCTGAATATGGGAATACGTAAATTAGTATTAGTAGTAGCTAACGTGCTGCTAGCAGAGGAGGTATCACTAATAGTTTCAGATAAAATTGTTTGCTTACTATTAGTATCACTAGCTGGATTGTCTACTTGAGATGACTTCGTTATATCTGTTGTATCTGTTGTGGTCAATACTTCAGAAGATGCAGGACTAATATTATTCTGGTCGGTGTTTGATCCCAACGGAGTCTTTGCCTGACATGGGCAAACACTGAACGCAGAGACTGCTGTTAATACCAGCAATAGCAGATGATAACTGTATTGATTCATTGTGATTTATATAAAGCTAGAACTTAAGAATTGGATAATTTGCGTTATACTTTTTGTATAAAGATACTGGTTATATCTTCATGAAAAACAAATCATTATTTAGTTCAGGTAAAATTAATTAAATCAGAGATAATTTACCTGAAAAGCAACAAAAGATTTAGATAGTAAATGCAGGCTGATATTGTGTTTTTTGGCTTATACAACGCAACTATCAATAAATATATATGCATGTTTATTAAGAAAGTAAGAGAAAAAATACGGATTTTGAAATTAAACGTAGCTTAATACAGCTATTAAATGATTCGTATATTTAGGGAAATAAATTTTCAAATTCGTAAACTTTTAATAAAGCGAAGTAGTGCAAATTAAAATATTCATTTATATAGCAACACTAAATCATTCGTAATAAATTTTCTTTGCGTCTTTTCTTCGTGTCCTGCCCTCGCCTGCGGGTCAATCTTAGTAGTGTGGGCTAATATTTAGTCTAGATAATTATTTGAAAATTTATCGATAAAACCGTTAACAACGATATCTGCTGATTAAGTTTTTATGAGAAAAAGGGAGTGACGATAAGTGATAATATTTCACCTAATTCATCACTCCTCATACCTTGTGCGTTGATAAGCTGTTATGCTTATTTAAAGTACAGCAAATTACTATTTAACTTTTCCTCTAACCAAAGATGCTTCTTTTTGTTAAGGTAAAATGTATTTTTTTATACAATTATTGTGTTTAGTATTGCTGTAGTGGCAAATAGATTGTATTCACGACCACAAATAAGCTTAACAAAAGGCCTATACCTACGGTAGTAGTAGCTTGATTCCTGGGGCGGAAGCTGCAAATAATCGTGAAAGTTATTCTGAAGAATAATCGTAATGATTATGGCGAATAGTAAATCAGCATAGAAGCAACAATGTGTTAAAAAAATGTAGTCGTTAAAAGAAACAGGAATTATTTAAAACTAAAATGTAGCGATAAAAAGATAATTTATGGGCATACAATCATAGACTTGAAAAGCTCAAAAACAGGATATAAACGCTTGTTAAAGTAAAATTTTAGCTCATTTAATTGCAGCATTACTCTTTATTACATCTACAATCGTCTTCGATAGCATTGAGGCGATCGCTATATTGTAGGAAATCTATCAATAGGATTCAATACAGTTCAGAATATGCAAGCGTAGAGGACAGATACTATTAAGGATTGACAGAACTATGTTATTTTAATCCTCTGTGGCTATTTGCAAATGATTATCAAGGAGTAGATTCAGGTATTAAGACCTCTTCTAACATTAAACTAATATTCCTTCCTATAAAGTGTAGATGTTAAGGGCTTTCCCTTGGATATCCCTGATTTACCGACTTTTTACATTTCTTTAAAAAGCCTTTTAAATCAGCGTCTTTTACGTTCTTATTTAGCTATGACTAGAGAATTTTTCCACCGAAGTTAGAAGCAATTTTTAGCAAAAACCCGTAAAATAATTAGAGGAAAACATGAATGATAGCCCAAAAAATAAATTTCCACTCATGCAATTCTCAAAACTACGTCTATAGTTGAGTATCTAGCTGGAATTGCAATATGCTGTGTCCAAATGTGTTTCAAGTACTAGGCTACCTGTTTTGTGTGAAGTTCTGAAATTAGCGAAATACTAGCATAAATGTACATTTTGAGAGTTCACTTGAGCAGCAATTGTAAATTACTAAAGGGGCGTTGTAATTCCCCTAGTGATTGACATATTGGACTTTTTTCGAGCGAGTTCTGCAAGTAAGTAGCGGGAATTTAAGGTGAACATAGAACAGTTTATCCAACGCGCAGAAGCATTGCATCAACGTTTGGCAGATTTGTACCAGACAGCTAGCGTCTTGCCTTGGATACCACCGGATCTTTTGCCAGAAGCTTTTAAGGAACTCTACAGCAACTCAAAAATGGTGCAGCTAGCCGCAGAGGAACTTTATCAGCAAAATGAAGAACTAATACAAACACGAAATCTCCTAGAAGCAGAACGCCAACATTACCAGAATTTATTTGAGTTTGCGCCAGATGGCTATTTAGTTACTAATGCGGAAGGAATCATCAAAGAAGCTAATCCTGCCGCAGCTAAGTTGCTCAACATTTCACAGCAGTTTCTGGTTGGCAAACCAATGGCTAATTTCATCAGTCTTGAAGAAAGACAGTGTTTTCGCACTGAACTTAACCAGCTATCTCAATCAGACAGAATTAAAGAGTTAGTATTACGCTTGCAACAATACCGTGGCGAATCTTTCGATGCAGCTTTAACAGTAGCAGTGGTTCGCAATCAATATGGCAGAGTCAACTCTCTTCACTGGCTGATGCGTAATATTAATCAACATCAGCGAATAGAATTAGTATCAGTAAATACAAATAGCGATCTCAGTCAAGGTCGTCCTGTGTTTAAACACTCCAAAGGAGAAACAATTCCTCTCAATCCACTAGTAATTTGGTATGTTCGTCAGGGTTTGGTCAAGCTAAGTACCTTTTGTGAAACAGGCGAAGAAGTATTAATTGGATTAGCAACAACAGAAATGGTTTTTGGCTCTAATATGACTTCTCTACCCATTTACCAAGCCATAGCTTTGTCGGATGTTGAGTTAGTATCAATTTATGTAGCAGAAATAGCAGTAACTCCAATGCTTAGCTATACTCTGTTACCAAAAATCAATCAGCGGTTACAGCAGACTGAATCGTTTTTAGTTATTTCTGGTAGGCGACGGGTAGAAGATCGGTTGCACCATCTATTGCAGCTTTTGAAACGAGAACTCGGTGAACCTGTGGGGGAGGGAACTCGCTTAAGTGTTCGCTTTACTCACGAAGATATCGCTAGTGCCTGTTGCACCACCAGAGTTACAGTTACACGATTGATGGGCAAATTACAACAACAAGGTTTAATTAGTTTTGACTTAAAAAAACATATAGTATTCAAGAATTAAAGAATCAAAATAATTTGTCAAGCAGTCTGGTCTTGGTGGTTCCCTCAACGAGGAACTACCGTTAGCGTTGGACCTTTACTTGATACAGGCGGTTTGCATTAGTTATCCTGTTCTTTAAAAAATACATCCTTTCTTAATTTGGGATTGGGCTATTATCTGTAAAATCGGGATGGGGTGGGGGATGGGCACAGCAATATTTATATTTTGGGTATTGCACAATATTAATAACGCCGTGCCCCTAGTACAGTTTGTTGGTTAATACTCCTTATTACGCCAACATCATCATAAATTTGGGGGTTGGAAACAAGGACACCTTGTCTTCAAAAATCGCTCCACTTGAGCAAAGACGACACTTGCTACCCTGCGGGAAGCCGCGCAAAGCGCGTCTACAACTAGGAAAACCCTGGCAATGCTGTGTCTCCCCAAGACCGCGTTTTTCGCTTTTTCTCGAATTTGCCTGTCTTGAAAACAATCTTTTTTATTTCCCATAACGAAATTAGAGTTTCAGATTGTGCCAAACAAATCAGATGTATATGCACTGAAAACGGCTTCCTTGATGCAAAAGCATTCTCGTAAATGATAATGACTATCGGCCTGCTCAAAGATATGGTTTAGCCTGACCTAGTCTCTAACATCAAATTTGAGTCCCAAGTGTAAAGGCCAACTTTATCAGGCACTCTAGAAAATCGTCCTGTTCGATAACCTCGCGATAACTCATTCAGCACCTTGCTTTTGATCTCTCTGACTCGATCTGAATCTAGTTCTCCATAAATTCCAGCAATGATTTCAGCAACAGTGAAAACTTTGCCCGGATTTTGCTCTAACAAAGAGGTCAGTGCATCTATCAAAAATTGTCCCTCATATGCTTTAAGCATTGGGACTACTCTTGTCTGCGGGAGTATGACAGGTTTCTTCTTTTTGGTTTTGGCAGCCTGAGAGTAACCATTAGTACGATTTGAGGTTACCAAACTTAAATCCAGAGTGTAACAACCAGGCTCGTCAGGAATAGCTGACCAAGCATTCCTTTCTCTGCCCTGTGTCAGCGAAGATTGGACTCTACCTTTAACTACTTTGAAGACAGAAGGCTCTAAATCTCCATAAAGCGATCGCACAATGAAATCTATATGACATACGGTACCAAGATGTTCTTGCAATAGCTTTTTAATGGCTTCCATCCGAGTTAGGGATTGATGTTCGGGTAGCATCGGAATGTCAGCTACCTTATTCGAGTTCTCTTTAGCTTCTGCAAGTGTGTCTATGGTTAATGCTGAGGATTCGTTGGTATCTTCAGCCACAGCAGCATAATTATCTATTTCTAAGTTATCTGATGAAAATTCAGATTGGATAGATACCGAGTCCTTGTCAGTGTGAGAAATGCTATCAGGCAAAGATAACAACGAACCTTTGTGAGGGGATTCCCTTTGAACCGCTTCAAATGTAGAAAGCTTACCATTAAGATTCAAGCCAGGAGACCAGTGAGACAACAAAGCTTCTACATGGTTAAGCTGCGATCGCGCTTGTGCGTACAAGTTTTCGTACTCTTCTACAAGGCGAGCATAGTAGTCTCGTAATTCTACCAGTGGAGAGATCAAGGCTTGAGGAGGAGGTTCTAATTGCAACTGACTATTCATAACGCTTCAAATCAACCCAAATCGATATCACTTTTGTAAGTCATTGGTCTAGGTTTTGCTTTTTGAGATGGCCGCTGAGACTTTTTAGGCACTTGCGGAGGGCGACATTGTTCGCAATATAGTGGGCGAGGACCATAAGTCTCGCGTTTTGTAGTCTGACTGCACTCCTTACAGACGAAGTGGAAAACACGAGTGTGAATTTGCCGTTTATGGGCCCTGACAGTGTATTCTCTAACGTCAATGAACTTACTAGGCATAGTCAACAATAGTGAATCTTAATCCTATCAATATAGCTATTCAAGCAAATGAAATAGGATCAGTGTGTGTTTAGTTGTAAGTTTTATTCAAATCAGTGATTTGAAGATGCACATTTTCCAAGTAGGAATGACCCTTGGTTATCCTCTTGGCATCTTGGCATATAGTTCATTATCAACATCTAGGTGCCATTTGCTTATATATTTCTGCGATATGAAACAATTCGCAGGCCTGTTTTAAAGCCTCTCCACAGGAGAGCAGGGGAGCAGAGGGGCGAAGAGGCAAGGGGAGATGAGGGAGATAAAACTACTAACTCCTGTACGGTCGTTCGCCCATACCCTGCGGGAACGCTTACTCTACCCTTCTCTTCTCCTGTCGGAGACGCTGCGCGTAGCTTGCTTCCCCGCAGGGGTACGAGACGCTAACGCGAACGACTTCTGCCTTACAGTACAGCGAACGCCCCCTACTAACTCAGGACTAGTTACTGCTACAATATTCGACCATGCCTGAAAAAAAACAAATAGCACAGCGGAAAATATTACTCAAATCTGGCACTTTATGGACAAGTGTCAAAGAGCGGACTGAACACGCTTTGCAATGTGGAGCGTTGCTATCGATACCGACAGATTTTGAATTTGTAGAACAGGATGGTGTGCTATTCCTCGTGCGGATTTTGTCTAACCTGAACCGCAAAAAAGCAGCCAAGGAAAAACAAGACAAACAAACTGCTACTTCAGGAAAGGATTTCAATCCTTTCCTTCCCTATGAAGAAGATTTATTTGTTGCGGATATTTCTGACACCCATGTGTGTATCTTGAACAAATTCAACGTAGTTGACTATCACCTGCTGATTATCACTCGTGCTTTCGAGGAACAGGAAAGCTTACTCACGTTGTCAGATTTTGCAGCTTTATGGGCATGTCTAGCTGACTTTGATGGTTTAGCGTTCTACAATGGTGGTAAAATCGCAGGGGCTAGTCAGCGACACAAGCACTTGCAACTTGTACCTTTACCACTTGCGCCTTCGGGTTCGCAGATACCTATTGAACCGCTGCTGACATCAGCACAATTTCATGATTCTATTGCAACTATACCTGGACTTCCTTTTGTACACGCTTTTGTACGACTAGATCGTAATTGGGTGGAGTCTCCGTTAATAGCAGCAGAAGCGTTACTGGAGTGTTATCATACCTTATTGTCTGCTGTAGGTTTAGATGCAGTTGCAGAGAACAAACAATCTGGAGCTTACAATCTTTTAGCTACACGAGAATGGATGTTAATCGTGCCGCGATCGCAGGAGCATTTCCAATCTATCTCTATAAACTCATTGGGATTTGCCGGTGCCCTGCTGGTGCGAAACGAGTCAGAAATGCAGCTTCTCAAAAACCAAGGCCCAATGACCATCCTCAGAAATGTTGCGGTATCAAAGTGAGGAAATGAGGAGTAGGGAGTGAATATTTTATCACTCCCCATCTTAGCCGTAGTATGTTTACCTAAAAATTGCTCTATTTAAGAATTAGGTCTTTTCAAGCCTTTATACTGAATAACTTAAATGCAGTTTTTTTGCCTAAGAATAAACCTAGTCCCAACACAGACAACCCAAGCATAGAACTTGGCTCTGGAACACTAGTGTAGGTAATTGCCTGAACACCCGCATCAGTCGGATCGTTTGGGTTGATA
Source organism: Dendronalium sp. ChiSLP03b (assembly GCF_034531165.2). Taxonomy (NCBI): domain Bacteria; kingdom Bacillati; phylum Cyanobacteriota; class Cyanophyceae; order Nostocales; family Nostocaceae; genus Dendronalium; species Dendronalium sp. ChiSLP03b. The sequence continues at coordinate 74,459 of NZ_JAVRBR020000100.1, forward strand.
AAATTGTCACCGTAGACTGTGAAGACATCAGGTATTACAAATTGCAATCCCAATCCTTGTCCTTCTGGAATTTTTCCTGACAAGTCGGTCAACACCAACGCTAAAGCATCGTTTGCTTCGGTGTAGGACTGCCCAGCATAGGTGGTAAAAATCTTTAGACCCTCTGAAATTGTTACTTGTTGGTCTGCTGCGGCCGCCTCGTCGAACGAAAAAGTACCCATCAGCGTTTTATCAACGTTAGCGAAACTGTAAGTGAGGTTGGCAGCTTGAGCAGGCAAAGTCTCCCCTACCGAAAACATTAGAGCAGTTCCGACTGTGACAACTGCTAATTTCTTAAAGATGAAGTCAGTCATTTTTTTCCTTTGATAAAGAACAGGTGCAAAAAGACCGAAAAAGTTTGATAGCGCAGAGACGTGGTAAGATACATCTCTGCAACACAAAGCCCTCAGTCAGTGTTCAGTGAAGTGATGTCTTAAAGTGGCGGCTCTGTAAGGGCAGTTTTCATAGTTTGAAAGATATGGCTTTGATCGACCACTCCCCGAACACCCGGCACACTGTAAGTACCAGAACTATCTTTTATCTGGAAGCCTTGGCCGAAGTATCGGGTCAAACTCGATGAATAAGCACCTTGGTAGTAAACAGGTACAATTCGGCGGCTGTGGCTACCCCAGAGGTACTTGTACTTTGGATCTGCCCCCCAGAAGTGACCAGCGTCTTGAGGATTGTGTTTGTTGAAAGTAATGTTCTTAGCGTTATACTTCAAGCCTCTGGCTTTACTGGGGTCAGGATTGGGAGTCAGCTTTGATACAAAGTCATCATTTAGGGTTAGGTAGTGGTCATGATCGGCAGTCACAAGTAGCAAGTTCTTGCTCCAACCACCGTTATTATTGATCCAGGTAATAACTTGTTGGACTGCCTTATCAAAATCATTCATAGTACCGATTAGGTTATCCATGTTGTCATCATGAGCAGACCAGTCGATATCACCGCCCTCAACCATCAGCCAGAAACCATCTTTGTCCTTACCAAGAACAGTTAAAGCTGCTTTGGTCAAATCAGCTAAAGTCGGATTTTCATTAATTTCTCTGGCGATGAAGCTAGCGTCAGTTTCACCAGGAGCTAGAGGACGCACAGTATCAGGTGTAGGTCCAGAAATTGGGTTACCTGCTGCATCAATGATAGGAACACAATCCCCAGATGTCCCAGGAATTATCTGACCTGATGGACAGGGAGTTACTGCTTTAACAACAGAGGTATAGAGCGAGCCGTTATTTAGACCTGTTAGACTGTAGTCGCCCTTAGAAGAGCTAGTAGGAAGGTTGCCTTCTTGCCCACGGGCACCGTATAGACCAAATAACTTGCCTCCCTTATTCGGGTCGATTTTGGCAGCCGTTTTCAGTAGTGTCTGAGTTGCATTAGGGCCACGTTCTAAAAAGGTGTAGCCGTAACGATTAGACGTAGGGTTGTCTTTCAGATGCGTGTATGTGTCTTCCGTAACATATACATAGTTAAAGACACCTTCTGCTGTACTTGTACTACTTTTATTGTCAAAGTCTTTAGGATGACCGCCACCCAACAAAACATTAGGCTGAAAGTTTAATAATGTCTGTTGCAAAATGCTATCTTGGTTGGTCTTGCTGGGGTCATATTTACTGTCGTACTTGCTACGACGATTTACGAAAGAAGCAGCAGCACCAGGTGTGGCGTGGCTAATAGGTACGGAAGTGACCAAACCAGTAGACTTACCTTTTTCCTTAGCAATTTCCAGGATGGTTTTCAACTTCTTCTCGTAAATGTCTACCCCCATCGCGTTGTTATAGCTCTTTACACCTGTATAAAGAGTTGTAGCAGTATTAGCAGAGTCGGGATAACTATACTTGATGTACTCTTTGTCGTACGTACCAGGATTAGCTGGGGTTAGAGGAATCCAGGGAACGGGGCCGCCTTTATTTTGGTCATAACCTGCCAAGTTACCATCTGCTAGACTATTGCCATCAAGGCGATCGCCTGGATTAAAAGGAGTAGGCTTAAATGAGAAGTTCGGGCGAATAGGACTTGCACCGGTGAGGGGATTAGACCCGTCCAATGCAGAGTTACCTGTGAGATGTGGCTGATCTTTAGGATTTTCAGGTGTATTCCCTTGAATCGTTGTACCGTAGGTAGTTACTAGTCCATATCCAGTCAGATTCTGAAAGCTCAGACCGGAGCCTTTACCGCTAGTGTAAAAGGGAGCGCCCTTGGCAAGTGCTGCCGCCCGCGCCATATTCCAACCCATACCATCGCCAATCATGATAATCACGTTAATTCCGTTACCAGCCGCTAAGGTAGGCTGAAAAACAGAATTACCGAATACCAGTAAAACGCTACAAAGGAAGCCAGCCATAGTAAAGGCTAGCGCTCGCTTATACTTTCGCAAAAATGAAATCATTGCAGTGCGCCTTAAAACTAATCGAGCAATTGTTAGCGGTTAATACTGATAAAAGTTGGGTTCTAGATGAGTAGCAGCAAAGTCTGGGTACTCAGGATTGACACTTGGCTGAGTAGAAACCGCTGTGGCTTTACTTTGGTTAAAGGCAGTAGCTGTTTGTCGATCTGGTGTTGCTAAGGATAACAAGACTGTAATAACCAAACCTGATATTAACCAAACCAATAAACGTTTGTACTGTTTTAGTAACGAAATCATCGAATCAGCTCCTGTAAAGATGGAAATAATAGCTTTTCTGCTGAAGAGCGATCGCTATACACCTCTGCTTGCAGATTACATAGGCAGGACGTATTGGTAATATTCGCTACCTGACCGCGCAGACAATTTACGCTCTGAATGACTAGATAAGCAGCAAAAAGTGCTATCATCACTGCCACTCCCAAGCTGATGACCCCATCGGCCCAAGTCCAATTCAGCCAGATAACTGCGATCGCAGCTAATACGGCTCCCACTGAACTGACTAAATCCGCCAATAGATGCAGAAATGCACCCCTGAGATTCAGATCGTGATTGCTACATCCGTGAAAACAAAGAGCATTAAGACCGTTAACTGCCAGTCCAATTAATGCAGTTGTTAACATTGGTAAGCCCAAAATCTCTGTATCTGGAGATTGCAGCCGCACTAAAGCTTCTTTGACAATCCAAGCAGCAACACAAGCTAAACCGATGCCGTTAACTAAAGCTGCTAGAACTTCCAGCCGATAGCGCCTAAATATAGTCCGGTTGGACATAGAATTAGATAGCCAAATTGCCAATAATGCCAGACCCAAAGCTGCTACATCTGAAAGAACATGCTGTGCATCTGCTAAAAGAGACAGGCTATGACTCCAAATTCCTGCACTTAATTCCACACAAAAAAAAGTGCTTAGTAACACTAGAGCAGTCCACAGAGTTTGGACTTTTTGCTTAACCTGGTTTGATGGCACTGAATCTGAACTTAAAGACTGACTAGAAGCTAAATCAAATGCCGAACTATCAGTCACATGCTCTTGTGCTGAAAGCACCATTCTGAATACCTAAATACCTGTATATTTCACCCTAAATTTATCAGTGCGAAAGTTAACAATTCCGTAAGTTGGGTTTAATGGGAGGTAAAAATATTTAGGTAGACTAAATAATTCCAAATCATAGTGGTGAAAACAGCATATTTGAGGCGATTGAGCTAACTGATTTTGGTAATGATTATTATTATATTATGACTTTGGTAGTTGCGATCGCCAAAGACGTAGTGAAAAGTTCCTGCTTGCTGTGGGCATTGAGAAAAATTTCTACTACTCTAAAGTATAAAGTTTAGAGAAAATAGCATATCTGAACGATCGCATCGAAGCAAACTCATAAATTTTGTGAAATTGTGTAACTCTATGATTTTTATTTGTTTATCTGAGTGCAATTTGGTTATAGGGGTGTGAAGTACAAAATATCTGAGGAAACAATTATGATGAAGACATTTTTAAAAGTAGAAATTTTCTTTTGTATGACCGAGATATAACAATCCGATTTGATTCTTGAATCACTCGTAGAGTCAGGGAATGGGGAACTCTTAACAGAGAATAAGAAATAAAAGTGTACCTAGCTTCGCAAAAATTAAATAGGAGTCCTACATAACCAATAATGTTTGTGTTTTAAATTGTCTAAAATTACTTGTTTCAAGTTGTCAATCAAATACCAAATTTCATGTGTTATTTTGGCTGAAAACATAAGTAAAGTACTATTAAAAGAGGAGTTTGCTATGGAGCCTCTTGACCTGAAATGGATACGCGCCCAATTTCCGGCGCTCACACAAAAAATCAACGGTAAACCTGCAATTTTCTTTGATGGCCCGGGTGGCACTCAAGTACCGGGAGCGGTATTGGATGCTATGAGTGACTATCTAGTGAGGTCAAACGCTAACGCACACGGGGCTTTTGCCACAAGTGCCCGTACAGATGCGCTCATTACCTCGGCTCGCGCTGCGATCGCTGATTTTTTAGGGTGCAATAGCGATGAGGTGGTATTCGGTGCCAATATGACCACGCTCACCTTTGCCGTGAGTCGAGCTATTGGTCGGGAACTGCAACCAGGCGATGAAATTATTGTTACCCGCCTTGACCATTCTGCCAATATTTCTCCGTGGTATGCGTTGGAGGAACGGGGTGTAATTATCCGCGTAGTCGATGTCAAAATCGAAGAATGCACTTTGGATATGAGTGATTTGTCACAGCAGATTAATCCGCGGACACGTTTGGTAGCAGTGAGTTATGCTTCCAACGCTGTGGGGACAATCAACGATGTGGCAGCGATAGTACGCCTTGCCCATGCTGTTGGTGCTTTAGTTTTTGTCGATGCAGTTCACTATACCCCTCACGCTCCTATTAATGTACATGCGCTGGGTTGTGACTTTCTTGCTTGTTCCGCTTACAAATTCTTTGGCCCTCACGTTGGTATTCTGTATGGCAAGCGGGAACATCTTACCCGATTTACTCCATACAAAGTCAAACCTGCCCCAGAAGAAGTGCCATCGCGCTGGGAAACAGGAACTTTGAATCACGAGGGTTTGGCAGGTGTGGTGGCAGCAGTTAACTATTTGGCAAAACTAGGTTGCCATGTCTCACCCGCCGTTGACAGCGAGTTAGTTTCAGCCCTTGCAGAAGCTGACAAGGAGGGCTTGGAAAACTTCAGCTGTCCCCGCTTCCTGACATCACCAAATCAACCTAGCCATGAGCTAGCATCTGCCTATCACAGTCGCCGTGCTGCCTTAGTAGCAGCAATGTCAGCAATCCAGCAATACGAAAGAGAATTAAGCCACAAGCTGATTTCAGGATTGTTAGAAATTCCTGGCTTAAGCTTTTATGGCATTACCGATCCAAGTCGTTTTGCTTGGCGAACACCAACAGTTGCATTTCGACTCGCGGGGCAAACGCCTGAAACCACAGCGAAAGCGTTAGGCGATCGCAGTATCTTCGCTTGGCATGGCAATTTCTATGCGCTCAATCTGACTGAGAAGTTAGGTGTAGAAGCAAGTGGCGGCTTAGTACGAATTGGAGTGGTACACTACAACACGGTTGAAGAAATTCATCAGTTGTTACAAGGATTAAATGAAATCGCTGCGCTTACTAATTGATTGAAGTTGCCTTTAGTAACAGTAATTTTATTTGGCATTGCTGAATAAAAGTGTGAAAAACTCACGCACATACGCACTAGACGCAAAGAGAAAGATAGAGTTTTCATACTTTTGTACAATACATACTCCAATTCAGTAATGCCTTTGATCTCTGCTCAGAATCAAGAGTTTATATGGAAAGCCTCTATCCAAAAGATAAGGGGTTTTCCAACTCTGGGCAGGTTCTATGAATACCAACTTACAGCAGAGTTCAGAATTCAGAAGTAAAAAACGCTTTGTACCTGGCTTTGAAAGCTAGGTTATGTATTTCACCCTGCAGGTGACGCTCGTGCTGACGCTCGTTCGCGTAGCGTCTCCCCTTGGGAGAAGACTCGCTAAGGCTGCGCTATCGCGTAGCGTCTCACGCCACTTGCTCCACTTAGGGAAACCCCCAAGACCTCGCTGCTTCACCAACTTGAAATCGGCTGTAAGTTTATGCGATGTTGACAACCTTACATCTTGCAACAAGCCCCAAGACTGGAAGTCGCGGCTAAACAAACGAAGTCCCTGCGGGTGACAGACAGTTAAGAATTAATTGAAAAGCGAAAAAGACATTTAAGACATTTAAGACAGTTAAGACATTTAAGAAAATACTCTATTAAAAAAATAATAAAATTAATTAAATAATGCTTAATATTTACTATTAAATAATAATAAATGATAATCTAATAAACACTTTTATAGTATGTATTTAAAATATGACTAACAAATTCATTACGAATCAATACTCCCCAGCCTTATTTGATATTACAAAACTCACATGAAACCGGAATACAAAAAAGTAACTATTGAAAAATAATGGTTGTCTAGAAAAAAATTATTGAGGTGATTTAAGATTTCTTGGAACGCCAGAAAACTATAACAGTGACTCCAAAAAATTGAGCAATGAATTTTATTTAATTTGCACTGTCACCTTTATCTATTCCTTGGACTTATTTTTGACAAATCATGTTCATCAATCCAAGTCCAGGAGCGATCCGTTTTTTGATGAAGCGGTAGTCTTATTCAACAAAGTATCAGCACAAAATTCAACAACGAATACACCATGACAAAATCACAAGAGCAAACTACAGAGGCATACAACCGTGTTTTAGAATCTGCCAATCGACTGGGCGTTCAACTCAATGAGCAAGAGTTGGAACGTTGGATGAAGTCTATTAGTGAGGCTACAGGCGATAGCGATATTGTCGTCGATAAAGAGACTGGTGTTTTTGGGCACAAAGTCACCATGTTGGATTTCAACCCGCAAGAGTTGGCACGGTTCCGCGCCATTGGCAAAATAGTAGAATTTGACGACATTCCTGGTGTCGTGGAAACTGCTTTGGCGCTCTCTGGTTCAGCGGCTCAATCTAAAATTCAGACCTACCCAGGCGACTGTGACTACTTCGAGCGGGTGAATATTATTGCACCCACCCGCACCGAAGCCTGCCAAATTATTTCCAAACTAATGCGTGAGAAGGCGCTCAATACCTTATCCGGGCAAAATTACCAATTAATTGAGGTGAAGTTTGGTAGCTATCCCCAAGAGGTAATTCGGGGGGAACACACCCTACGCGCTGGTTCACCAATTAGCTGGCTACCCAGTGAGATTGCCGCCGGTCAGATAGACGGGATCGATACAAAAGGCAATCCTGTGGCGATCGCCTGGGATTCTGTAGCACATGACCCAGGTTGGTGTAAGTTGGACTGGGTGATCGCCGACACGATACGCGGTCAATTGTCTAACGCCAGCAACGTCTTAGATGTCACCTGGGAAGCACCAGACGGTTCCATCACTCCACTAGACGGCTATCTGGACGGCTACTTCCAAGAGGTTTACCTGGAGGCTGAATCCGCTCCCATCTTTTCCAAGCTGGTGAAACAGGTTTCCACCGATGTCATGGATGATTACGTGGCGCAATTGGAAAAGGAAGTCAAAAAATGTGTCAAAGGTGATAAACTCAACTACGGCAAAGCAGCCAAACGCCTTTACAATATCTTTCGACTGAACGGGCGTTATGAAGAAGCAGCTTTTCTACGTGAATTGTTCGATGAACCTGCGGCACTACTTTATCAAGTCCACGCGCTGGTACGAACCGTCCAAGAAGCCAGAGACAAGAGTACTGTTTTTGATATCGAAAGCATTCTTAATCAGACCGATGAACTGATCGTGTCAGTTGTCAAGGTTTTGGAGGGGGAAGAGGAGTTGGAAATCGTGCGTCATCTGTTGCGCTTATACCGTAGTCTGTGCCGCCAAGAACCTGGCACTCCCCTCGGTTCTGAAGTAGATGTAGCCCAAGCGGAAGTGATGAAAATAGTCAACAATTTCTTCTATGAAAAGATGACGGCGTTACCCACGATTAAGGCTTATATTGAGGGTTTCCAGATATAGGGCAAGATCCTAGACTTCTCACAGCAGCAATGGATTTCCGATAACGACGAAGCATCATTCCTCGTTATCGGAAGTCTGTTACAAGATAGCCATGCGATCGCATGGCTATCTTGGTTAATGCTCTAGATTCGCTTGCAACAGATTGCAGAATAACCTCCCCTGCTGAATGGCATCATCCAAGGCAACGTGCGCCAACGGAAGATTCTCCAACCATGCAGCAGGTAGATTATCCTTGCCAGATTCACTGTAGTTTTTTTTCAGGAATGCCATTGCATACGAGCGGATATCCAGTGCTGAGTGTTTAAATGGGCTATCGCCCACAAAGGTCATCAAGTACCAGTAGACAAACATAAAGTCAAAGACAGCTGGATAGCCAACGAAGATAGGTTTACCTGGCAACGCCATAAGCCAAGAATGATATGACTGCATGGCCTGGGCTGGCGGCTGTGGGTTGACTCGACAGGCTGCCCAGGCATCTGACTGTTCTGACCACCAACTCATAGTTTTGGGGTGTCCTTGTGCCTCTGGTAAGGTTTCTAGATTAGCCGTGAAAGTAGCAACCAATTGTTTGTCTGCGGTATACGCCGCTGAGGCAATGCTAAGCATGGAGTGGGGCCCTGGGATAGGGCCATCCGTTTCTATATCGGTGCTGACGTAGATTTCGATTGTCACCTTTTATCCTGCTTGTCTTTAATCGCGATCGCTCAATCTTTTTCATTCTCGCCAGCGGCAATGAGACGCGAGCCAATTTATGGAAATTACATAATACAGTTTCTGGAGTGTAAATTACCTCTGCTCTTGTCGGCGATGGTTAGCTGCTTGCGATAACAGAGATTCAGCAAAAGCGATCGCATCACTTGCAGATTTACCTCCAGCTAACTGCGCTAGTTCTTCTCGGCGAGTGGTTAAATCTTCTAAATTAGTAACTCGCACAACGGTGCGCTGTTCAGTGTTACCGTTGTTAGCTTTTTTACCTTTACCTTGGGTAATAGTTTGCTTATCTACGCGGAAATGTCGGTCAGCCATAGCAGCTACTAAGGGCTGGTGGGTCACACACAATACTTGATTGCTTTGACTGAGCTGATGTAATTTTTCGGCGATCGCTTGTGCCACCCTTCCAGAAACCCCAACATCAATTTCATCAAACACCAGTGTCTCAGCGGCATCTGATTGGGAAAAACAAGCTTTCAAGGCCAGCAGAAAGCGGCTCATTTCCCCACCAGAAGCAATTTCTGTCAAAGGTTGTAGGGGTTCTCCGGGGTTGGGACTAAACATAAAAGTAATTTTGTCTGCACCTACGGCGGTTGGGAATGTCGGCACTATCTCAACTTGAAACTGCACCTTTTCCATCGCTAGGGGCTTAAGTTCCGCTATTAATCGAGATTCTAAATTAGCAGCAGCTTGACGACGCAATTGAGTTAATTTTTGACAAGCTTGAGTTAGCTTTTCAAAACACGCCTTTTCTTGATGTTCTAAATTTTCGATAGATTGTTCGCTGTCGTTAAGTGCCGCTAATTCTGCTTGGATGCGTTGATAGTAAGCGATCGCTTCAGTAAGGGTCGGCCCGTACTTGCGGCAAATTTGCTTTAATTCCTGAATCCGTTCTTCTACTTCTTCTAAACGTTGCGGATCGGCTTCCAAACTGTCACCATAGGCATTAATCTGCCGTCCTACTTCTACTACTGCTGTTTGCGCGTCCCTCACCAAGTCCAGTAGCGATCGCAGTTGGGCATCGTATTCCACCATGTCATTTAATGTCGCCTCACTGTCCGCCAGTAAATCTGCTGCGGCTGGAGTTTCATCGTCATTTTGATACAAAGCCTGATAGACCTTGTAACTCATCTGTTGCAAATCGACAACGTGATTCAGGCGTTCCTGTTCTTGTGCTAGTTGTTCTAATTCCTGGGGATCGTCGAGATTGGCTGTTCCCAACTCCTGTACTTGATAGGTGAGTAAGTCTAGTTGTTGCAGACGTTCCCGTTCTGATGTGCGGCGTTTTTCTAGTGTGAGATGAGCGCTTTGGTAAGCACTAAAGGCAGTGGCAACTTTTTGACGTTGCTGCATTGGAGAATCACCACCATACAAATCCAACCACTCGCGGACTTGGGCAGATTGTCCCACCTGTACAGTTTGACCTTGGGCAGTGATTTCGACCAAGCGATCGCGCAGTTCCCCCATAATCTGCCGATTTACTAATACTCCATTCACCCGCGATCGACTGCGGATATTACTGGCAGTAGCTGTAATTTCTCGGCTGATAACTACAGAGTTTTCATCGATTAAATCAATTTCTTGTTCGCTCAACCAAGCAGCCAAGGGGGGACTATATGTAAAAGTACCTTCCACTAATGCCCTGCTTGTCCCCGTGCGAATTACTCGGCTTGAGACTTTACCGCCCAAGACAGCATCAATGGCATCTAGGATAATCGATTTTCCCGCACCAGTTTCACCTGTTAATACGTTCAGTCCAGCGCCAAATTCCAACTCTAGTTGGTCAATGAGGGCAAAGTTTTCAATTCGCAGGCAAAGCAACATCAAGCCAAATTCTCCTTTGATAGTGCTGAGTCCTGAGTCCTGAGTGGGAAGAGAATCTAGAGTTAGTAGCGCCTGACGCGCTGTCTTTAACTCAGCACTTTCAACTCCGCACTTAGAAAGACAGCAATACCTACTACTATTGAACTAGTAAGCCCATTTAAGTGTAGCAAACCTCTTAATTATCTCTGCCTGGTGTCAATAATTATTTTGAATAGTAGATCCTAGACAAATCTTGTTCGGAAGATGCTAAATATTATGCCCGTTTCAGGGATGCTGGACTGTAAACATAATTGTTACAATACTTAACATGCTTAATCCAACTGGTGGCTTTCTTCATGATTGTTAAGACACTTCCCCCAACTCCCGAATCGATTGAGGACGAACCACAGGTTACTGAAGTAGTACCAGAAAATGGTGCATTGGTTGTGCGTAGGCGTAGCCCGTCGCAGACATCGCCAAGACTCACCCAAAAACAGCAGGTGCTAACGATACCAGCGGAGTTTGAGACAATACGCTACAACCCCGTGGAGATAGAAGCGCATTATCGAAAAAGACCCCTGCAAGTTTTGCGGCGCATCATCGCAGTTTTAGGACCAACTTTTTCCTTTGTTTTTGGGTTGTGGTGTGACAGCCGCAGGGGAATTGACATTAAAAATTCGCGTCGCCGAGCTATTCAGCTACGAGAGTTACTAACGCAATTGGGGCCTGCTTACATCAAAATTGGACAAGCTTTGTCAACTAGACCGGATTTAGTTCCTCCGGTATATTTAGAAGAACTAACTCGGCTACAAGACCAATTGCCGGCCTTTCCCAACGAAATTGCTTACCAGTTTATTGAAGAAGAACTAGGCGCACCACCACAAGAGATTTACGTCGAACTCTCACCCCAGCCAATAGCGGCTGCTTCTTTGGGGCAAGTCTATAAAGGCAAACTGAAAACAGGTGAGGAAGTTGCCGTTAAAGTCCAACGTCCTGATTTAAGAGAGCGAATCACCATTGACTTATATATCTTGCGCCGCATAGCTGGTTGGGTACAGAAGAATGTCAAACGGGTGCGGAGTGACTTAGTTGGTATTTTGGATGAATTAGGCGATCGCATCTTTGAAGAGATGGACTACATTCACGAAGGCGAAAATGCCGAGCGCTTTTTTCAGTTATACGGTCACATAAAAGACATATACGTACCGAAGATTTACTGGGAATACACGAATCGTCGCGTTTTGACGATGGAATGGATTGATGGTATCAAATTAACTCAAACAGCAGAAATCCGCGACCAAGGTATAGATGCTCGTTATTTGATTGAAGTGGGCGTACAGTGTTCCTTGCGCCAGTTGCTAGAACATGGATTTTTCCATGCCGATCCCCACCCAGGAAACTTGCTAGCAACCCCAGATGGCAAATTGGCTTATCTCGATTTTGGAATGATGAGTGAAATTAAGCCACCCCAGCGTTATGGTTTAATTGAAGCGATCGTTCACGTAGTTAACCGTGACTTTGAAGGTTTAGCCAACGATTACGTCAAACTAGATTTCTTATCACCAGATACAGATTTAACGCCGATTATTCCGGCTTTTGCGAGAGTGTTTGCTGATGCTCAAGGTGCTAGTGTTGCCGAACTCAACATCAAAAGTATTACTGACGAACTATCGGCTTTGATGTATGAGTATCCCTTCCGCGTACCTCCCTACTACGCTTTAATCATTCGCTCCCTCGTGACGCTAGAAGGTATTGCTATATATATAGATCCTAACTTTAAAGTCCTCAGTGAAGCCTATCCTTACGTTTCTAAACGCTTGTTAACCGACCCATCAACGGAATTAAGAACATCATTGCGAGATTTGCTGTTTAAAGAAGGGAGATTCCGTTGGAATCGCTTAGAAAACTTGTTACGCAATGCCCGCAAAAATCAGGATTACGACTTCAACCTAGTGCTAAATCAGGGGTTAGATTTTCTATCTTCTGAACGCGGTGCTTTCATTCGTGACAAGTTGGTAGACGAATTTGTTAACGGACTCAATGCTTTAAGTAAAAATGTTTTGCATAACTTCACCTACCTGCTACGCGAACGGGTAGGCTTGACAGCAGTAAACGAAATTCCTGCGGCGACAGTCGAACAGCAACAAACTTTGGAACATATCAAACGCATTTTAAATATTCTCCAAGAAACTCGTGGTTTTGACCCAATAGAGCTTGCTCCCCAACTCACCCAGTTATTAGTAAATCCAGGCGTACAGCGTTTGGGTCAGCAAGTTACTAACCGCTTGGTACAAAAGTCTGTGGCACATCTAATTCGTGAATTATTGGCAACGGAAGAAGTTAATAATAATCAAGACAGTAAGGTAGAACGGCCTGCAAATTTATCTTTGTCTACAAAGTTGTAAGGCTTTAGAGACGTGCCATAGCGCGTCTCTACTTTTCTTTAAAAATTAATTAAGTAGTCGAATAGAATTAATTACACTTTCCAAGACCATATTGGTTAGCAAAATTAGCCAAGACTCGATTAAATATCTCCCTATTTACATTAGGAATAACCCATCAATAAGTTTCACCTGATTGTGGGTGTACAAAAATGTAGTTTGCGATCGCAATCCTTTTGGGCATCAGACGTAAATACATACACTGCAACGATTACAGTTTTATTATAAGTATTTATCCGAACTTGAGATTAGAGCAAGTAGAGCCAAAGAAAATCTTTGCATTTATCCACCTGATGTACGAAACCGTACTGACTATCAACCTTGAGCATTTGTACAGTTAAAAATTAAGCATCTTTATGCCATTGCTACTCAAGGTTTGAAAAGTATAGGAAGGAATGAATAATGCATCGTCAATCCATCAGTGTTGATGGTCTACGCTTGCTAATTAGGGTTTGCTGAAAAAGTAGTAAAAAAGCCTTTGAAGAATTAATTAGTTATTCAAACAAGGGACAGAGATAAGTTTTTGTTGTCTGAGAACAGGGAAAGATAAGTTCCCTTAATTGCAAGTATTAAAAAAGGTGTAATTTTGAAAAATAGACATAAAAAAGTACTAAACAAGCGTGACAGATGAATAGACAGATTCATCACTAAAAAAGTAATAGCAATAGTAGTAGCAGAAGTATGAGAAAGTTTAGCCATTACTCTACCCAGGCTAAATCTTCTTTTAGCTTGTCCAAATTTACCTTCAATAGAATTACGAATCCTTTCGTCCTCTTGAGCCTGCTTCTTTTTTTCTTTACTCACAGTTTTTGGCGGTCTACCTAAAGGGATTCCACTAATTCTAATTCCTCGTTCTTTGCACCAAGCTCGATTCTCTTTGGTGCGATAAATTTTATCAACATGGACGGATTGTGGATAATACCCGGTATAGTCTTTAAAAGATTCTATTTGTACTTTTAAGTCTCCTGATTCGTTAAAATTATCCCAACTAATATGGTCTAAGAAGACATAGCCATCAAAGCAGCTAACCGACAATTTTGCCCCGAATTCCACGGACTTCCCGGCTTGACCTCGGACAATTGGACGGATATGTGGTTGGCTTAAACTCACAATTCGGTCATCAATGCTCTGCTTTTGATTTTCATACATCCATAGTTGTTGACGATAAACTTCTGTCACTACAAGCAACATCTTATATTGTCTAGTACTTAGTTGTTTGATAATTGCTCCTGACAACATTAATTGCTCAATATGACCTAAATTTCTTTTGATATAAGAGAGTTGTTTTTTGAGCGCTTTTCTTCTGTCTTTTGCATATACCCGTCGTTTTTTGGCTACTTCTAGATAATCTTTACGTGCCACCTCTCGATAGGTTCTTGGCTATTAGTGCCCCTAATGCCATCCGAAAAGATTTTGCAGGTGCTCCCATCTCTGCGGAAAAAGTTGAAGAATATTCCTCTTCAAATTCTTTCCAGGGTATTAAATCAGCCATCATCACCCAACGATTATCTGACGATAACTTGCCCTCGAATTGCAGATCAAAGCTTTCTGGTGGAATTAGAGTTGATTCTGATTTTCGGTACATAGTGATTTCAGATATACCTTGTTAGGGCTGACCACTGTGATGCATGGATTTTGGGTTATTTTACCTTTTTTCCTTGCACCTGAATATACCTATTTGGTTTAAGAATCTAGAGATTGTCTCCTTTTCTTTTTTTCAGCAAACCCTAATTACGAATTACGAATTACGAATTACGAATTACGAATTGGTATTACTATGAGTTATTACTCGATCTATCTGGCTTGGAGACCCCTGTCTGGTGAGTTACCTAACGCTACAACAGCATTCTGACCGCCAAAGCCAAAACTGAAACATAATACCTGCTGAATTTCGCTTTGACGTGCCGCCATTACTAAATTTAAATTGAATTCTCGCTGACGCAATCCCACACAAGGAGGTAAAATTTTTTGCTGCAAAGCCAGAAGGGAAAAAGCTATGCCTAAAGCTCCTGAAGCACCTAGAGTATGACCTGTAGCTCCTTTAGTAGAGCTAACTGCTACTTTATGGGTAAACAATTGTTGTATTACTTTGCTCTCTATGCGGTCGTTTAACTGTGTAGCTGTACCATGAGCATGAATGTAATCAATATCGGCTGGTGCTAGGGAACTGCGTTCTAGACATTGCTGGATAGCAGAAATCGCACTTTTCCCTTCTGGTTCTGGCTGGTTTGGATGATAAGCATCTGTTGTCAAGCCAAAACCAAGAACTTCACCATAAACTCTTGCCTGTCGCTGCCTTGCTAATTCTGCTGATTCTAAGACAAATACAGCTGCACCTTCACCTAACACTAAGCCTTCTCGCTGCAAATCAAAAGGATAAGCCCCTGTTTTTGCCAAAGCACCCATTTGCTGAAACCCCGCGATAGTCAGAGGTGTAATCGGTGTTTCTACTGCCCCTGCGATCGCTCTTTGACATTGCCCAGTTTGCACAAGGAAAGCAGCTTGAGCAATTGTCCAAATACCTGTAGCACAAGCTGCCATCGGTGCTAAAACTGTGCCAGATGAACCGATTTGTCGCGCAGTTGCGATCGCATTCATGTGAGGTAAGGTATCTAACCAATCCTCCAAAGAGGACGTGGGGACGTGGTGAGGAAGTCGGAGTCTTGGTGATTCCCGTTGAGTCCGAACTTCCGTTAGCGCAGCGTTAGCGAGCTTGCGTTCGCGCAGCGTCTCGTAGAGAGCGTCACCCGAAGGGAGATAGGGGGACGTGAGGATAATTTCCCTATCCGTATCTTCATAAATTTGCCGCGCCAGTGACTCCCAACAAGCCTGATGGCTACGACTCGATCCGATAACCACAGCACAATCAGGTAAAGGAGGAACCAAGCCAGCGTCTTTCAAAGCTGAAGCTACAACCAACTGAGTCAGCATTCTTAACCCCGCTGGTTGTTTACCAATCAAGCCTAGAGGAAGCGGTTCGAGTTCTGGAAATGGTTGATGCCATTGAATTCCAGATTTACCCGCAATCAATTTTTGCCAACTATCCTCTATGTTTGTGCCTAAGCAGGAGATTAAACCAATACCAGTAACAAAAACCTTAACCAATTTGCAATTTGGAAGTAGTGAGTTAGTAGGGGCGCAAGCCTTGCGCCCGTGCAGGAGTTAGTAATTATTGTCCCTCATCTCCCCCTGCTCTTACTAACCGGGGGTTTTCAGATTTTCCGCGCCTTGAGTGACTTTAGCAGAGTCAATGCGATCGCCTTGCTGAATTTTGTTCACCACATCGAAGCCTTGGGTAACATAGCCAAAGACGGCGTAGTTTCCATCTAGGAAACCCAGATCGGCTAAAGCAAAGTAAAACTGTGAGGAGGCTGAATCGGGTTGTTGCGATCGCGCCATTGCGACTGCACCCTGTTTATGTTGCAACTCAGGTAGTTTAGTTACACCTGCCGCCTCGAATGTCTTACTATAAATCGGGTTTGCTTCCCCTTTTGGTTTAATTTCTAAGGGTACATAACGTTCGTTCCCGGTTTTTGGGTCAATATAACCACCCGTTCCCAGCCTATTTACGGGAACTTTTGGGTCTTTGCTCTGGGGATCGCCCCCTTGAGCTACAAACGGTTGGGGTTCCCGCACAACACGATGGAATACTAACCCATCATACACACCCTTTTGGACTAAATCTACGAAGTTGCCGGCTGTAATTGGAGCATTAGTACCGTCTACTCCGATAGTAATCGGCGAGCCTTTAACTGTCATCACCACTGTAGCTTTACCTTCGAGCCGTGGTAAATCTTTTATTCCTGGAACACTATCACTTGTGGTTTCAGATACAGATGTTGCTTCAGTAGTTGCCGTAGTGCTTGTCTCGACAACTGTGGAGGTTGGAGAAGAGTTAGAAGTGACTTGCTGTGTTGAACATCCTCCCAACATCAAAGCACCGACCATTAGAAGCACAACCAAAAATTTTGAAACTTTTAAACGCATTGCCAGTTACTGACTCAACCAGAGTATCTTATCCTTTCAAGGGGTATTGGGTATGAGGAGAAGACAAGGTAGACAAGGCAGAGGGGGGAGACAAGGTAGATAGAGACTCTTGATAATTCCCCCTTGTCCTCCTTGTCTCCCTTATCCCTCCTTGGGACTTCTTTCCTTTTCCCCCTTGTTCCCAGTTCCATTCCCTTAGAGTCCTTCCAAAGGAACTCCTAAAAAGCGTGCTAATTCTGCACCTTTAGTTTCTAACTCTGTTAACGATACTGGTTGACCTACCCGTGTCAAAGGAATATCTCGCCGCCCTTTAATACGTAGGTAAAGTGCGCGACGGGGATTGAGTCCTTCTTTGATGTCTACTCGTACAGATTGCACGTCTTGTATGGTGCTATCAATCTCAATCCGACGGTTTTTGCCAGGAAATCCCCAACGAAAGATTTTGACGCTACCAGTTTCTTGACTGAAATCGTTGTAGCCGCCTCCTACATCCCATAAAATCACCAGCCACAGGTATAAGGCTAAAAGCAAGCCAGCTGCACCATATAACCCCATAACCAATCCTTGAGGTACGAATACCAGTTGTGTTGGATCGCTAACTAGGAGTAAATTTACTTTTAGGTAACTGGATATCGCAGCCAGTAAAAAGCCTGTGGCACCCAATGTAACAACAGTTGCCCACCAGTAGTTGCTGAACCGACGAGAACCGATAACTTTTTGATGCAGAACGCTTGAAGCGGATCTGTCGCCATTAGGCGAATCGCCTTTGTTAATTTTTGTTGATGCCGTCATGGAACTACCTTGGCCTGTGAGTTCTTCCCATTGTAAAGTCTGCCATTCGAGCAGTGTGTCTTGCAAGTTGAGAGACTGGAGTTTTAAGATTTCTGAGAAAAGTTGTGTCAGATTGTAAAATTTCTGATATTCATATTATTTAATAGGTTTGTGTTAAATGGCTGATTCACTTCCGTGGTTCGGGCGAAAACCCGAAGTAATGTGATAAGTTAAGAATCATTAAGATACCAAAAGCTAGATTACTAGCCAATGGTACGTGTAATGGCATAACCCTGAGAAATACTAACTTAATTTAGGGAGTAAGTTCTCAGAATCTCAGCAGCTTTAACGCAACTGAGAGTGTCAAAAAAAACGTTAATTCCTCGAAAAACGTTGCAATTTTAGTAAAAAGAGGATTTTAGTTCGATGACCATCGCAGTTGGACGCGCCCCCAGTAGTAGAGGGTGGTTTGACGTTCTAGACGACTGGTTGAAGCGCGATCGCTTCGTGTTCGTAGGTTGGTCAGGGATACTGTTGTTTCCCTGCGCTTTCCTGGCACTAGGCGGT
>NZ_JAVRBR020000101.1:0-42347 GCF_034531165.2 Dendronalium sp. ChiSLP03b
CCCTATTTTTGCTGGCAACAAACTTTGGGGTTTGTTAGGAGCTTACCAAAATAGCGGCCCCCGCCAGTGGAATTCCGAAGAGGTGCGATTGCTGACCAAATTGGGCATTCAGTTAGGGTTAACCGTGCAGCAAGCCGAGTACATCGAACAGTTGAAAACGAAGAATTCAGAGTTGGCACGGGCAGCAGAAGAGGAACAAGTGCTGACGGCGATGGTAGAAAAAATCCGTCAGGCACAGGATACAGACACAATTTTCGAGAATGTGCTGCCAAGTTTACGCAAACAACTACAGTGCGATCGCCTAGCAGTATTTCGTTTTAATTCCGACTGGAGTGTGGAGTTTGTTGCTGAATCTGTAAAAGATAAATGGTTGTCTTTAGCTGGTTCTGAAATCAAAACGATTTGGATGGACGAACACTTACAAGAAACTCAGGGCGGACGCTATCGCAATCATGAAACCTTTGTTGTCGATGATATTTACACTGTCGGTCACGTTCAGTGCTACCTAGAGATATTAGAAAAAATCCAGGCCAAAGCTTACGCGATCGCTCCTATCTTTACTGGAAACAAACTCTGGGGCTTTTTAGGAGCATACCAAAATACTGTCCCTCGGCAGTGGAAATCCAAGGATGTGCAACTGTTGCGAAAACTAGCTCTGCAAATGGGTATAGGCTTGCAGCAGATTAAGTATGTCGAACAGCTCAAGAACAAGAATACAGAGTTAGCGCGAACCGCAGAAGGGGAACGAGCATTGACAAGGCTCTCAGAAAAAATTCGCCAAGCTCAAGAGCTAGATACAATTTTCCGCAATGCCCTACCAGAGTTGCGATCGCACTTGGAATGCGATCGTCTTGCAGTGTATCGCTTTAATCCAGATTGGGGTGGGGAGTTTATTGCCGAATCCGTAAGTCGTGACTGGGTGGCTTTGGTGGGCCCCGATATCAGGACTGTATGGGAAGACGAACACCTCCAACAAACCCAAGGTGGACGCTATCGCCACAACGAGACCTTTACGATCGATGACATTTACACTTCTGGTCATGCCCAGTGCCACATAAAAATTCTCGAGCAATTCCAGATTAGAGCTTATATCATCACCCCGATTATTGCCGGAAACAAGCTCTGGGGTTTGTTAGGAGCATATCAGAATGACGGGCCGCGCCAATGGCAAGATAATGAAATTAACTTGGTAACAAAAATCGGCACGCAGTTTGGGGTTGCCGTCCAGCAATCGCAATACTTACAACAAACCTTAAGTAAGAATGAGGAACTGATGAAGCTGGCGGAACGGGAAATAGCAAACGCCCGATTTTCCTATCGCTTGCCAAGTCGGTTAACAGAGATGGCTCAAAGTCATAGTGATGTTCTGGAATTTGTCCAGTTTGCCACCCACGAACTTCGTCAACTGCTGAAAGTAGATCGAGTTGGAGTTTACCGTTTTGAGCCTGATTGGTCTGGAGAATTCGTAGTTGAGTCTGTGACTGGGGATTGGCCTAAGCTGGTGGGAACTAGTCTTGCCAGAGTTAGAGATACCTTTCTCCAGTACAACAAAGGAGGGCGTTATGCCCGTAAAGAAAGTTTGCGGGTTGACAATATCTATACTGTTGGTCATGACGAATGTCACATTCAATTATTAGAAATGTGGGGAACTAAAGCCTACATGATTGCTCCGATTTTTCAAGAAGATCGGCTATGGGGGCTGATGGGAGTTTATCAAAATAGCGCCCCGCGCCAGTGGGAGCAATCAGAGGAGGATGTTCTCAACCAAGCCAGCGTCCAGATTGGTATTGCCCTGAATCTTGCAGAGTACTTAAAACAGGTGCGTACTCAAGAGCAGCAACTAGCAGAAGCAGCAGAGCGCGATCGCACTGCGCGGGAAAAACTCCAACAAGGAGCAATACGCGTTCTCATGGCTTTAGAACCATCTTTCAGAGGCGATCTCACCGTTCGCGCGCCCCTATCTGAAGATGAAATTGGAACGATCGCCGATGGTTACAACACTACGATCCAAAGTTTGCGAGATTTAGTCCGACAAGTGCAGATTGCTGCCAGCAGGGTGAGTGAAACTTCCAGCAACAACACCACCTCAGTAGTGAAACTATCTGACCAAGCTCAACAGCAAGCAGAACGCCTCGAAAACGCTCTGGAACAATTACAAATGATGGTAACTTCCACCCAGGTAGTTGCTACTGATGCCCAAAGAGTAGGACAGGCGGTGCAAAGAGCTAATAACACCGTCCAAGCTGGCGATTCCCTGATGGAAAAAACCGTAGATGGCATTTTGGAGATTCGGGAAACCGTGTCCGAAACAGCGAAGAAGATTAAGCGCCTCGGTGAAGCTTCTCAGAAAATCTCAAAAGTAGTGAGTTTGATT
Source organism: Dendronalium sp. ChiSLP03b (assembly GCF_034531165.2). Lineage (NCBI taxonomy): Bacteria > Bacillati > Cyanobacteriota > Cyanophyceae > Nostocales > Nostocaceae > Dendronalium > Dendronalium sp. ChiSLP03b. Next base: position 2,375 of record NZ_JAVRBR020000101.1, read on the forward strand.
GAAAACTTTGCTACTCAAACTAATTTGCTGGCACTCAATGCTGCGATCGAGGCTACCCGTGCTGGAGAGTATGGCAAAGGCTTTGCGGTGGTTGCAGATGAAGTTCGTTCCCTGGCTTATCAATCGGCTAGTGCTACCACAGAAATTGAGCGACTCGTGCAAGAAATTCAAAGTGGAACCAACGAAGTTACCGAAGCAATGGAAATAGGGATTACCCAAGTTGTCCAAGGCTCGAACTTGATTGATGAGACTCGTCATTCCCTGAGTGCGATCGTGGCAGCCACCAACGAAATTGGTGGACTAGTGCAAGGAATTACTCAAGCAGTTTCCACTCAAAGTCAGCAATCTCAGATATTGACAGAAGCGATGATGGATGTTTCTGCGATCGCCCGCAAGACTTCACAAAGTGCAATGCACATTTCCGAGTCTTTTGAGGAACTACGGATGACTTCACAACAACTGGAAACCAGCGTTAGCCAGTTCAAAGTTGACTAATCTCCCAAAACTGCTATGAACCCCGATCCCAGTAATCATCAGCATCTAGAGCAGGCTTTTCTTGCTGAAGCGGCAGAGTTGTTGCAAACCATTGAGCAGAGTCTGATTGGTTTACTTGATGAAAAAACCACCGAAAAAGTTCACGCCTTGATGCGAAGTGCCCATACTCTCAAAGGGAGTGCTGCCAGTGTTGGACAGGAAACGATTAAGACAATTGCCCATCATTTGGAAGATGTATTCCAGGCGCTATACCCGCAAGAACTGGAAATCGATCCAGAATTGGGTGCTTTGCTTCTAGATGCTTATGAGTGCCTGCGAACTCCATTGAGTGCAACCTTGATGGGTTTATCCTACAATGAGGCAGAAATACTTGATAAAACTGCCTCAATCTTCGCTCAACTGCAACATAAACTAGGCGACTTTTTTGGTCGTGAGGCTCCGCTTCCCAGTTCGGAAGAACTGGGCTTTGATGTGGTAGAGTCAATCTTTTGTGGGAGTGTACTCCAGGATTTGCAACAGCTTGAAGCTGACATCCAAAGCCAAGATCCGCAACAAATTCAAACAACACTCAACTCTCAAGCAGAATTTTTTGCCGAACTAGCAGCATCTTATAGCTTATCTGGATTGGGGGAAATTGCCCAGGCGACCCTAAACGCCCTCAAAGCGCATCCAGACAAAGTACTGCAAATCGCTCAGGTGGCTTTAGAAAATTTTAAAGCAGCTCAAGCAGCTGTACTTGCAGGCGATCGCACTCAAGGGGGAGAGATATCTCCACAATTGCGAGAATTGGCAATGCTCACTACTCCTGTCCCAGAACTGCAAGGGCAGCCAGTTTCCATAGCTGCCCCACCAACACAAACGGCTACAACTGAGAATCAGCCATCCCCCCTTCTCAGTGCGAGTGAAGCAGAATCAATTTGGTCGTTTTTCCCGAAGCGGACTGATAACACCCTACCGAAAGCACCGGAGGTACTCGAACCAATTTCTCAGGATTCGGTAGTAGCCCCCTCTGCCATAGATCGGATTTTACAGTCAATCTGGATAGGAGATCCACAGACATCCTGCCGCTACTCAGACTCAGATCGGCCTGCCTCTCCACCACCAGCACCAAGCCTCCAGGCTCAGTCATCAGCATCACTTCCCAGTATCCGAGTAGCGATCGAACAGCTAGATCGCCTCAGCCATACAATTGGGGAATTGCTAATCAACGAAAACCAACAAAACCTGCAATCTAACCACATCCACAAAGCAGCTCAAGAGACTCTACTACAGTTTTTGCACTGTCAACAACAACTTAGTAAAGTTTCTACTTGGTCAGATCGACATTTGCTGCTTCCCGAACGCAAGCAGCGACACATGCATGTATCTCCACGCTCAGTTATCCCTGCTTCCCCAACTGGCGAGGCACAATCTAAATTTGATGCCTTAGAAATGGATACCTATAGCGAGTTGCACATTTTCCTGCAAAATCTGACAGAAGATATGGTGCAATTAGGAGAACGGATTGAGGCTTTTAATGCCTTAGTTCAACAATCTCGCTTTAGTCTTGGAAAGCGTAAGCAACTGCTCTCAGGAGCGCAGGAAGATTTGCTGCAAGCCAGAATGGTGCCACTAGGAACAGTGTTGAATCGATTTCCCCGCCTCCTGCAACAGATGGTAGCGACTTATCATAAACCTGTTGAACTTAAGCTTACTGGTACAAAAGTACTAGTAGATAAAGCCATTTCCGAGCAGCTGTACGATCCCTTGCTGCACATGATTCGTAATGCCTTCGATCACGGCATTGAACCGATAGAGACCCGCCGGCAGCAGGGTAAACCAGAAACCGGAACAATTACAATTCAAGCTTATCATCAAGGCAACCGCACTACTATTGAGATACGGGATGATGGTCGAGGCTTTAACTGGGAATCCATTCGCCAGCGAGCTATAGAAAAACACCTGCTGACTTCCGAACAAGCCGCCTACACCTCCGAAGACCAACTGGCAGAGTTATTATTTGAACCAGGCTTTTCTACCGCTAACCAGATTGGTGAGTTATCTGGCCGTGGTATCGGCTTAGATGTCGTTCGCACTCAATTGCAAACTTTACAAGGTTCGATTGTGGTGCGATCGCTTTCAGGACAGGGAACCACCTTTACCCTACAATTGCCCCTGAGCTTAACAACAGCACGTTTGCTCGTTTGTCAATCTCAAGGTATTACTTATGCTTTACTGTCTGAGGGAATTAGCCAAGTTTTATTACCGCAGCCAGAGCAGATTCAAGTCCAGCAATCTTTACACGGGCAAGGTATGCAAAAATTCTGGCAGTGGGGAGAAGGGCAACATCAGCAACTAGTTCCCATCCGCCCGCTTGCCAATTTAGTGGATTACAAATATCCTTTATTCACCCAAGACCACAATTTAACCCTCAGTCCTTTTCCAGTCAAACAACGCAACACCGTCGAACCTCTGCTGCTGTTGCAAACAGAGCAGCAATACCTGTGTTTGCAAGTCGATCAGATTTTGGTCGAGCAGGAATTAGTAATTAAATCCCTCGGCAGAGTCCTGACTTTACCTAGTTACATCCAAGGTTACAGCGTGTTGGGAAATGGTAGCCTCACCCTAACCATTGACCCGTTGGAGTTAGTTCGTCAAACCTGGGAGACAGATATGATGCCGACTTCCCAGGCATCAAGTCTTACAACTAAACTCTTGCCTGCACCTGAGCCTGTTCTCACTCTAGAAGGGCAGCAATCCGAGCTAACGATAACACAACCGCAGCAACAGCCAATAGAAGTCAATACAGCCGTTGCTCAACCTAACCGAGTGGCGGTGTTAGTGGTGGAAGATTCGGTTGTCCAAAGGCAAAGTTTGGTGCAGACGCTCCAGAAAGCCGATTATCAAGTGTTGCAAGCAGGCGATGGTAGAGAGGCGATCGCTCAAATGCTGCAACACGGTAATGTCAATCTAGTGATTTGTGACATTGAAATGCCGCGGATGAATGGATTTGAGTTTTTAGAACACCATCGCCAAGACGAGCGTTTGGCAGGGATTCCTGTGGTGATGCTAACTACTCGTAGCGGACAGAAACACCGCCAATTAGCTTTAGCTCTAGGGGCGAAAGCTTACCTGACCAAACCCTATTCCGAACCGAACTTCCTAGCCGCGATCGCCGAACTCGTTAATAGCCCTTAGCCCAATTCTCTAAAATGAGGCAACACATTCAAACCCCGAAAGCCATGCCATATCTGACTTTCTTAATTACGAATTACGAATTACGAATTACGAATTGGTATTCAACCACTTGCTATGCTTAACACTCCCTTTCCGTTTAAGCGATTATCTGGCACTGTGAGCGATCGCGATTCATTACGAGTCGTTGTTTTTGCGATCGCAGACTATTTATTTGCGCTGCCAGTTGGTGCAGTTCTCAAAGTGATTGCTTGTCCCCCTATTAGCAGTACGGTTGAAAGTGGTATCGGGATGGTTGATTTGGGAGCGCAAACTATTACGATTGTGGACTTGCGCCAGAAGTTAATTCCGGAAGTACAAACCCAACAGACGCACCAAGTTCTCTCTGCGGTTGACACTTCAGGACGCTTTTTACTTATGACTCAAACGCGGACTGGGGAACTTTGTGGCATTCCTGTGGACAAACCCCCCGCTTTAATCGATATTCCTTTGGAAGCAGTGCGTCCGGTGCCGTGGTCTTATCGGCAAGTAGCGGAGTTAAACTTTGTTAGCCACATGGCTATCTTATCTGTAGCACCAAACGAGGAACCACTCAAAGTCCTGCTTTTAGGCATGAACCAGATATTAGCTGATAAGTTGGGATTGCCCGGAACAACCCCAACCTTGGCTCCTGGGCTGACATCAGGCGAACAACGCCAAAGATTTCTGCGTTTTTCCTTGGGCGATCGAGGAAGTGGATTGCTACCATTCCAATCATTACAAGACATTATTCATCTTGCTAGCCAAGAAATTTCCCCAGCCCCGGCCTTACCAAGTTGGATTTTAGGTTTCTATAATTGGCAAGGACAGATGCTGCGGCTGGTTGACTTGGAACATTTGCTTGGTTATGCACCGCTTTTGAAGCGGCAGTCACGACCAGAAAAGCCAATGGTTCTGGTTGTCGAAGTGCAAAATCAGGTAATCGGGTTTTTGGTTGCTCATGTCTACGATGTAGAGTGGCAGGATTTACAGCAAGCACAATCGGCACCAACCGACTTTTCCCCAAACAAACTGCTAAATTTTGTTCGAGGTATTCTGCCAGGCGATCGCTGGATTTTAGACACCAGAGCCATCGCCCAGACATTGCAATGGCAAACCCACTGATTTAACTTGATGCTGCCAAGGAGTTTTCTGTGACGATCGCAACTTTAGACCCTAATTTTGAAACCCAGCCTGACAATCAAATCCAGATAGAAGACATTTTGGCTAATGTGGCTGTACTCAAAGCAGTCTTTCAATCTGCTAAGGGGCCAAAGGTCGCTCAATTGCAGCACAAGGTAAATCAAATCGAAGCTTTTATCCAAGCTTTGGCTAAGGATTCGCCCAGTAACAATGATGACAATGTTCAAAGGGCTTTTCAGCTCCAGCGAGAACAACTTGCGGCGATCGAGCGGCAAATGCAGCAAGCAAAAGGTCAAACCGCACTTTTGGAGGTTACAGTCACCGCCCTACGAGATGTTCTCAACGCCGATCGCGTTCTGATTTATCGTTTTGAGGAAGATAATCGCACTCGAGCGATCGCTGAAGCTATACAAGCGGGTTGGACATCCTTGCTCAATCAATCTCTACCAATAAATTTGTTATTTACTACCGATGTTGGTAACGGAACTGAAGTATTAGAACTAACTCCGCGCCAACAGCAATTTTGGCAACGCTTTCAGGTGCAAGCTAGCCTGTGCTTGCCCTTGATTTTCAAACAACAGCCTTGGGGTTTTCTAGTTATTCATCATTGCCTCCAACCACGACAATGGCAGGAAGCAGAGCGCAGTTTGCTACAACAAGTAGGAATGATGTTGACAATTAACTTGCGCTGGGCTGAAATAGTAGCTCCACCTGCTCAACAACTGTCACCGCCTCCCCAAAAGGCTGAATCCGGCGATCGCTCACAGTTACTAGTACCATTGCAGGAGGTAAGCCAAGCCGTACAAGAAGGAGCAAGAATTGCCGAGCTTACCGGCGAGTATTTAATGTCTATTCAGGATACTGTTGCTATTACTAATAAACAGTTGCAATATCTTGGTGAATTCTGCCAGCAAGCTTCTGGCTTTGTTGGCCTTGTGGAAGGCTTGAGTAGCAAAATTCAGATTTTATCTTTGAATACAGCCATCGAAGCCACAAAAGCTGAGCAAGAACTAAGTTTGCTAGCTGCTGCCGAACAGGTGGAAATTTTCGCCCGTCAAGCCCGCGAAAGCACCCTAAATATAGAAGAATGGTTCCAAGAACTCCAAGTGGCAACAGGAGATGTTGCTGCTGCTATCGAACCGTGCGATCGCCAAATCAGTGCTGGGCTGGAGTCAATCGCGCAAATCCAAGAGCAATTCAAAGCGATCGCTGACATCGCTGCTTGTACCCTCCAAACAATAAACCTCTTGCAAAAATAGTTTTGCACTCTTGGGGAAAAGGGTAAGGGGTAAAGGGAAAAGGGGTAAGAAAAAACCTTTACCCTTTAACCTTTTCCCCTTTCCCCTACTTCTGCAAGAAGTCTAATGTCGAAGCCATAGAATTGTCACAAACCAGGAGTTTCGATGAGTACCGATTTTGTCCCCCAACCGCAGAACGACGATTGCTTCCTCGAAGAAGCGATCGATTTGTTACTGTTCTTGGAGCAGGAGTTGCCTAACTATACAAACGACAGTAACCCCGGTACAGCTTTGGCTCTCATGGAAGCTGCTGGTTCTCTGCATTCGATTGCCATAGCAGCCGAGCTAGATACCATTGCTATTGTTGCGGCTGCACTAGGGGAGATTTTTCAGCTTTTGCATCAGTATCGGGCAACTGTCAACGCCTCAATCGCCTCTCTGTTGTCAGAAGGATTAGATTGCCTACAAATGCTGCTGATGGCATTTTTAACAGCCTCGAAAATTGACGAAGTAGAAATCCTGGAGCGTATGTCTGCCATTGTCGCTCGTTTGCAAGCAGAGTTTAGCGATTCCCAGGAAACAAACCTTGAGACATCGGTAGAGCGATCGCAGGAACATCAATCAGTTATTCAGTTTAACGATTCCTTGACCGAGGTAGAATCTTCTGCATCTCTACCAGAGCAAGTTATGGTTAAAGACAAGGAAAGTCTTGACAGGGAACTAGTAAGTCAAACTAACTCCCAGCTTAGTAGCTTTGGTAACGTAGATACTGAGCAGCTTCCCGTCAAGGTAGGGGAACTAGCAAACCTGGAGGAGTATGGGGAAGAAGATTTTCAGGCTTGGTTGGGAGATTTTTTCCTGCCTGCTGAAATATCTGAAGCATCCCTAGTGAAATCTTCGAGCGATCGCCATACACTCTCTTTGCAAGAAGCCATTCCCACCATTGTTGCAACAAGTATTTCAGCCGCCACACCCATCAATATTCAACATCTCGAACAACTAAACGCACTGATTGCAACATTACTAACTAAATATAATCAGCAAGCTTGTCACGAAGAACAACAGCAACATACCATAGGGCAGTTGCTCCGACAAGTAAAGCGATTACAACGCCTGTTGGACAATCTACAGGAATGGTCAGGACGTTTAGCAGCAATTTCAGATACCCTTTCCCCTCTAGCTGCTTCTCGCTCTCAGCAATTGTACAGTACTCTGCAATCTGTTTTGGCTGAAGCGTCTCAAGTGGCATCAACTGTTCATTCCCTGAATCACAATCGTCACCAACTTAAACAAGAACTCATACAGCAAGAAAATTTACTGAATCATTCTGCTAATTTAGTTAAAAAAGTTACAACTATTCCTTTAAAAGTAGCCTTAGAACCGTTGCATCGGCTTTGGTCTCAGTTACAAGCTCTACAAGATAAGTCTGCTAGACTACATTTACAAATTAGCGATATCCAAGTTGATCGCGCGTTGAGCGATCGCCTCCGTACCCTCCTGTTGCATATAAGTTGCTATTTACTAGAGCAAAGTATTGAGTCTTGCCAAACACGCCAACAGCTAGGTAAAAATAGCAACGGTATGATTGAAATTCAAGTTTATCAGCAAGGAAATCAACTGATTATTGATGGCTGTGATGATGGGGCAGGACTTAACTTATCTCAAATTTATCAATCGGCTTTAGCCCAAGGACTCGCCCTTACAAAACCAGGGAATACTTTACAAGCAACTCAACTAACTGAACTAGTACTTGAACCAGAGGTTTCATCTGTTTTATGCGATCGTGCTGCCTTAGAGTTAGGAGTAGAATTAACTGAAGTTTGCAAGCAATTAACAGCTATTCAGGGAAGAATAGTATTGAAGTCTAAAGCTGGACATGGTACAGCCTTCTCGCTCCAAATTCCCCTCGAGCAAAAAATTGCTCAACTTATAGTCTGTCAAGCTAATTCCAGAGTCTATGCATTTATTGCCGATTCTGTAGAGCAGATTTGTCTATCCCAGTCCGAACAAATTATCCAAACTCAAGCGGGACGCATGTTATTTTTGCAGTCTTCTGGCACCAGTGGCTTCCTTCGTTGCGATCGTGAGCATCCAACAACGGAAATGCTCGTCCCTATCCACTTACTAACTGATGTGCTGATTTATCCTAACTACCTTCCTACCCCAGTTACCACTGACAGTACAGATACACTAAATGCTTTCAAGCAGGATAAGCCTTTATTAGTATTTCGTTACTTAGACAAACGATGTGCTGTAGAAGTAGATCGCATCATCGGCAAGCAATCCTCTGCGATCCATCCTCTGGGGGAAGCAATCCCAGTTGCTGCTTATATCCAAGGAACTAGCATTCTTGCCAATGGGCAACTGAGCCTGGTTTTGGATGGTCACCTTCTCACAAAATCTCTAACTCGAACTCTTGAAGGGGTGACAAAGGGGCTAAAGCAAAGTAAATAAGGGAGTGTAACCGTTTTGGAATCCTGCATCTGATGTTACCGTTCCACCCTGGAAATTAACTACGACTGAACGTGACTTTTCAACTGAAAATTTGAACTGTTTTGGTGTACGATATGTTTTTGCTGGGGTCATGCTTTATAACTGCTGAAATACTTATCCTATATACATTTTCGCAGTTTTTAACCCCCTTTTTTTATGTCTTTGTGAGAAATCCGGGTTTTAGTGGTTGGCAATCCTACTATGCCTAAGCTTCCTATTAGCAAGGAACAGTTAGCATCTCTTCCGGGTGCAGAAAAAGAAGCAATTCAGATTGCAGATTTATTTAAGACGCAAGCGCTTACAGGTAGTAAAGGCTAAATCCTCAACATGCAACTGAAAGCCGAACTCGTTGTTTTAAGTGCTTGCAATACTTAACGTGGCAATATTACAGGTGATGGTGTTATCGGCTTATCGCGTTCTTTAATAACAGCCGGAGTCAAGAGTGTTGTTGTCTCTCTGTGGTCAGTACCAGATAATTCCACTAGCTTTTTGATGAACGATTTTTATCGTCACCTCCAGCAAAATTCTGATAAGGCTTTAGCACTGCGACAAGCAATGCTCACCGTCAAAAAAAGTATGCCAATCCTCTTGACTGATACAAATTCGTAATTCGTAATTCGTAATTCGTAATTAAGAAAGTCCCATTTAGTCTAGGTTTCTGGGTTTGGATCTGTATCATTATTTTTGGGAAATGGTATGAGCTGCATTTTCCCTCGTCGGTGAGGCAGATTGAACTGTAAATACATTCAAGTTCAGGAGTTTGCCAGCGATCTTAACGAGCGGTCTTTATCGGACACGATATTTAACTAGATCCCAATTAACGGACTGTCTCTCGTATTGATTCTGCATCAATCGGCTTAATTAGATAAAGCCGCAATATATGCCAGATGATTCCGAAAATGGGGGGAATTTTTTGGAAGAACTTCACAATCTTGGGACGGTTACTCTTGCTAATCTCCGCCAGTTTCAGATTGTTTTCAGAACACTGTTCTAGTCGCCAGAAAAATGTCGGTTCATTAGTATTCAAGATGAGGGGAAATGCCCGTGCAGAAGTGTTATTCGTCTCTTTAATCACTGTGTTATTGTATTTGCGCGGATGTATGCCAATAGATTCGTAAAATGTTGCCCGTTCAAATACTGTCATTGTGTGGGTGACAAACACAGTTAGCAAGAAGAAACGCACCCACAACCGCGCAGTCCAATTGTTCCATAGTTGAGGTTGCGATCGCAGCAGTGCCTTAAAGAAATCCCCATGTCGGTTCTCGTCCTGACACCAACTCTCAAATTTGCGGAAGAGAGGATAAAACTGATATTCTGGATTCGCCTGCATGTGGCGATGTACTAAGATATAGCGCCAGTAACCAATTTTCTCCGATAGATAGACTGTGTAAATAACCCACTCTGGCGGAAAAAAGGTATATGTGCGATTTTTGGTTAAATAGCTTAAGTCCAGGGAGAGATTTAAATCAGCCATTGACTTATTCAAAAATCCCGCATGGCGTGCTTCATCCCGCGCCATAAAATTAAAAGCATCTGCCAACAGGGGATTTTTATCTTTGAGTCGGCGCGATAACTCTTTGAACAAAAGAAAACCAGAAAACTCTGAGGTACAAGAACGTTCTAAGAAATCAATAAAAGCTCGGCGCTTTTCGCCAGTAATATGTTCCCAAGACTGCTTGAACTCTTCATCGCGCACGAAATGATGGCGATTGTAGTCAGCACGTAACTCTTCAATAACCGCCCGTAACTCAGTCTCATTTGCCGAAATATCTAAATTCGCCACTGCCTCAAAGTCAGTGGTGTAAAACCGGGGTGTTAACAAGGTTTCTTGAACAGGTGCTTTAATACCTGGCTTCAGCAATTGAGGTTCTGGGGTTTGGAGAGACTTGATCATGAAACTCCTTTATATCATTTTATGCTTTTAAAGCTATATAACCATAAAACATTGCAATGACACATCAGTTAAATTATTGAAAAGCCATTTGAGAGAAATAACCTCAGAGCTTGGATTTATGGCTGTCTGACTTAGGGGAATGAGGAAGATGAGGGAAATCAGGAAGGAATAATAACTACTCTTGCCTTCTGAACTTCTGACTCCTAGAAATATAAATAAATATTAATAGCTTTGTAGCTATACAACTATTGATAGTTAAATGATTTTGTAAGAGAAAAATAAAAATAGCTGGGATCTGTATCGGCAATGGTACTTGCTAGATAGAGTGATGCAGATCCTCATATAGACCTACAATAACAATCTTTTAAGTCTGGCATTGACCAAGATTAGGAACTACGGACTAGGTAAGAGGGGGAAAGGTTGAAGTCAAAGGGGTAGTTCTTGCCCTTCCTCCAGTACCCAGCACCCAATACTTGCGCTTGAACATGAAGGAAGCACCAATGAGTAGCGATTTAGCTGGCAAACTACGCTCTGGTACGCAACAAGCTCACACAGCGGCGGAAAATGTGGCATTCATGAAATGTTTTCTCAAAGGGGTTGTGGATAGGAACTGTTTCGCCAAATTTCTAGGTAACTTGTATTACATCTACAGCGAACTAGAAGCAGCAATAGTGAGCCATCAAAAGCATCCAGCGATCGGTGCGATTTACTTCCCAGAGTTGAATCGCCAAGCCTTTCTAGAGAAAGATATGCTGTTTTACTATGGCAATGAGTGGAAAGGGCAAATTATCCCTTCAAAAGCCGCCCAGACCTACATTGCCCGGATTCAAGAACTGTCTGCTAATGAACCTGTTCTGTTGATAGGTCATACCTATACCCGCTACATGGGCGACCTCTCCGGCGGTCAGATGCTGCAAAAAGTTGCTCAGTCAGCCTTGAAGTTATCTGGTTATGAAGGGACATCTTTTTATAATTTCGAGCAAATTCCTGACAAAAAAGCATTTAAGGAAAAGTATCGTCAGGCTCTGAACGCACTGCCCATCGATGATGTAATGGTAGAACAGATTGTTGCAGAAGCTAATAATGCCTTCCAGTTCAATATGCAAATGGCTCAAGAACTAGAGGGAAATTTAATCAAAGCCTTTGGTCAAGTATTGTTTAATAGCCTGACTCGTTCTCATAACCCTGGTAGCACCGAAGTACCTACAGCTAATTAAGAGATTGGGGACTGGGAAAGAGATACAGTCATAAATTCTTCCAATCTCCATTACCCCTAATTCCCCAATCCCTAGTCACCAATCCCCAGTTCCTCGGAGGTTTTGATGGTTTTTTTATCACCTGGTGTCAAATTCGATCTGGATCTGATCAAAAAGTATGATACCCCAGCACCCAGATACACCAGTTATCCACCTGCTACAGAGTTAAGCGAAGGATTTACCGCTAGCAATTTTCAAGCTGCGATCGCCGCCTCAAACCAAAGAAAATCTCTTCTATCTTTGTATTTCCACATACCTTTTTGCCAAAGTGCTTGCTACTTCTGCGGCTGTAATACGGTAATTTCTAACAATAAGAAGATTGCTGAACCTTATGTAGATAATTTGGTTCGAGAAATCAAACATATGTCAGCCTTGATCGATGCAGATAGAAAGGTACTTCAGATTCATTGGGGTGGTGGTACACCTAACTACTTGGAGCGCGACCAAGTGGAATTATTATGGAAAAATATCACTCGCTACTTCAGCATTGACCCACAAGCAGAAATCTCAATTGAGATTAATCCCCGTTATATCGATAAAAACTACATTTTCTTTCTCAGAGAGATTGGATTTAACCGCATTAGTTTTGGCATTCAAGATTTTAATCCCCAAGTGCAAGTAGCTGTAAATCGTGTCCAGCCGGAAGAAATGCTGTTTGATGTCATGGACTGGATTAAAGCAGCCAAGTTTGAAAGTGTAAATGTAGACCTAATTTATGGTCTACCTTATCAAACCCTCCAGACATTTCGGGAGACAGTAAAAAAGACTATTGAATTAGACCCCGATCGCATTGTTGTTTTTAACTTTGCTTATATACCGTGGTTGAAGCCAGCGCAAAAAAATATTCCTCAAGAAGCATTACCTAAACCACAGGAAAAGTTAGAAATCCTTAAAATGACTATTGAGGAATTGACGAGTAATCAGTATGCATTTATTGGCATGGATCATTTTGCCAAATCTGATGATGAACTAGCGATCGCCCAACGCGATCGCACTCTCCAACGCAACTTCCAAGGCTATACTACCCACGTTGAAACGGAATTGTTTGGGTTTGGTGCTACATCTATCAGTATGTTAAAAGATGGCTATTTCCAAAACCACAAGCAGTTAAAGGATTATTATCAGGCAATTAGCAGAGATATCCTACCAATTAGTAAAGGCATTAAATTGACAGAAGATGACATTATTAGACGAGATGTCATCATGGGTATTATGTCTCACTTTCAACTGTATAAGCAAGATATTGAAGATAAATATCACATCAATTTCGATGATTATTTCTCTCACGAACTAGAAGCGTTGCAGCCGCTAGAAGCTGATGGACTTGTTAGTATATCCAAAAATCACATCCAGATTACAGACATCGGTAGACTATTGGTAAGAAACATTGCTGTTGTGTTTGATACACATTATCAAACACGAGACAAACAATTCTCCCGTACTATTTGAGCAAAGGCTAATATTATTTTAGATTAAGGAAAGCATTTGTAGAGACGCGCCATGGCGCGTCTTCTAGATAATTACGAACAATTCATATAATTATTACTTTAGATAGATAATAAAAATATTTAAATATGAGTTTTTTATTGATTTTTCAGTAATAGGGTCGACCCGGAAAACCGCATTCAATAGAAAATAAATTAATGATTTGTCTCAGACAAATTTGCAGTTATTTAGAGTCAACAATCAAATATATTTAACTATTAATTTTAACAAAATATCTTCTCTACCTTTTGACTTCAACATTTACCTCATCAGGTGGAAATGATTATGAATAAGGATTGCTAAAGTAAATACAGATGAGATTTTGAGGAAGTATATGAATATCATTGCTTGGGTAATATTAGGATTGTTAGCTGGTGCGATCGCCAAAGCTATTTATCCAGGTTATCAAGGTGGTGGAATCCTTTCGACAATGATTTTAGGTATTATCGGTGCTTTCATTGGTGGTAGCTTGTATTCACTATTGCAAACAGGGACTCTGCAACTTACTGCTGCTGGGTTAACTCTTCCTGGTCTGTTTATTGCAGTAATTGGTGCAATTATTGCTATTTATCTATGGGGACTGTTGAGAAGAAGTAGCAACGCCTAGTTAAACTTGGTTGTCAGAGATGCTCACAAACAAACTTCCATAGGGAACGCATCTACTTTTAATACCTAAAAGGTTCATAACTACAAAAAATGACATTTCTGTTGATGTCAATTTTTTTTGCTGCTATCAACAGGATTTTAAATAATGTCAGTAATTTTGGGCAAAATACATAGTAATAAACTATCGTATTGCCACCTATTTGATGTTGAAGTTCATTGAAGTGACAGTTTATGTTTTTTCACAAAAAAGAGCCGATTCATACTGTAAACGTTAGCGAGGCTAACCCTCGTTTTGCTCAGTTACTTCTGGAGCAGTTTGGTGGAGCAACCGGAGAACTATCAGCAGCTCTGCAATATTGGGTACAGTCATTTCATGTCGAAAATGCTGGCATCCGAGATATGCTGCAAGATATTGCCATTGAGGAATTCAGTCATCTAGAAATGGTTGGTAAACTAATTGAATCTCACACCAAAAATACAGATCAAACAGAGGCATACAAAAGCACTTTATTTGCTGTTAGAGGTGTAGGCCCTCACTTTTTAGATAGTCAAGGTAACGCTTGGAGTGCGAATTACTTGAATGAAGGTGGAGACGTAGTACGCGATTTGAGAGCTAACATTGCAGCAGAAGCTGGTGCTCGTCAAACTTACGAAGAATTGATTAAGTTGGCAACCGACCAAGGAACTAAAGAGACTTTAGTTCATCTCTTAACAAGAGAAATTTCTCACACTCAGATGTTTATGAAGGCTCTAGATTCTCTGGGGAAACTGACAGATCCATTCTTTGGCAATATTCAGCCTGATGAAACTGTTGCTCTCTATTACAACCTATCTACAAATGGCAATGGTAAGGATGAGCGTGGCCCTTGGAATTCTGAGCCAACATTCAAATACATTGCTAACCCACTGGAGAGCCATTCTTAATTAAATGTAATTGAGTGAAAAAAGAGATTGCCTTAAGCATAAATGTTGTTGGTCTATCTCCTATAAATTCATTCAGTTAACTTACCCAACAATTACTTTGTATTGTTGGGTAAGAAAATTTTTACTCTTTAAGACCTGTGATACTCAATGATTAAGAGGAAACTGAGTCAGACGAGATTTATAGTCTGACTCAATATATTGTCTAGCGATAGTGTATGTGGTTTTGATAGATGTAGTTAGATAAATTCAAAAGTATTAATTAGCTAGACACAAAGGAATAATAATTTTCTTACTATAAATATAGTAAAAGCAGGAAATAGTTAAATCTCTAAATTAATTTGATTAACTCCCAATTGACATGGGGAAATTTAAAAATCACAACTTAGATTTAGGAGATTAAATTGTGATTGTCAACGCCACACAAGATGGTTGGGAAATCATTTATCACCGCGCCCATGCTTTACTAGCTGCTCAACTGGCAGGACAGTGGAAACGCCAAAAAACTCCAGTACGTTTATATGAGACGATCGCGGCAATTTCCCATCATGATGATTTAGAAAAAGAATGGGAGGGTAAGCATCTAACTGAAGGGGGAGCGCCAATGGATTTCACCCTAGTGCCATCAGGTTCTATCAAGCCATTGGTAGATATGACAAAGAATGCGCGCTACCGAGGACGGTGGGTGGCTCTATTAATTTCAATGCATATGAGTCGGTTGAATGAGCCAAAGCGGGGTGAGTCAAGAGAAATGGACGAATTTCTCGATGAACAACTGCAAAATCAGCAACGTTGGCGTAAGGAACTGGGTATTGAAAAGGAGGAAGTAGATGCAGCGTATGCATTTATGCAATGGTGCGATCGCCTGTCACTCATCCTCTGTATGCAGGAATTACCTGACGACGAGCGGTTTTTAGAAATTAGTAAGGGACCTGACGAGCAACGCTATGATATCAAGCAAGGCGGTGATGGCTTGATAACTGTCCAACCTTGGCCGTTTGAAAATGAGCGGTTTAGAGTCAACGTCGAAGCCTGTGACCTAAAACAGCTAAAATTTGAAAGCAACGACGAACTGACTGAAGCACTCCAAAACGCTCCCATCAAGGTACTGGAGTGGACATTCGTTAAGAGTTAGAACGCTTCGCGATGGCGTGTAATAAGTAGATGAATACCTGACTTATCTTTTTTTACCTGAAAACGGTCACACTCTTCTATTTACTGCGTTTCAGCCCCTTTGTCACCCCGTCATACCAATTCGTAATTCGTAATTAAGAAAGTCCCATTTAGTCTAGGTTCCTGGGTTTGGATCTGTATCATTATTTTTGGGAAATGGTATCAACCCTTGTTCCTTTGCTTGCCAGAAATAGGAAGTAGAATCCTTCTGCCCTCTGCCTTTTGCCTTTCTTGCTAAGAGCCAAAATCCAAAATTGTAACAGTTGGAGGTATTGGTTTTTTATATACATTAAATTAAAAAGCGCCTAGAAGTGTTACCGTGTTTCCACTTCAGACGCTTTTTACTTTTAACTTGCTCCTCACACAACTAGAGAATATCACTAATATTAATAAATATTTAGTATATTGTGTGACACTTTACTAAGTGTACATTTATACATTAAATTAAAAAGCGTCTGGGAGTGTTGCCGTGTTTCCACCCCAGACGCTTTTCACTTTTAACTTGCTCCTCACACACAAATAGAGATTATCACCTATTTTCTCAAATGGCAAGTATTATCTATTAAATTTTTATTAATTACACAATTTATGTACCAAAATTAAAAAGCGCCTGGGAGTGTTGCCGTGTTTCCACCCCAGACGCTTTTTATTTTTAACTTGCTCCTCACACACAACTAAAGAATATCACCTATTTTCTTGAATAGCAAGTATTATGAGTGACACTTTACCAACTGCACCATTTACACAAACTAATTTAGTGTAAAAAGTGACGTACACCAGTTAAAACCATCACTATACTTAGTTCATTGGCAGCTGTGATGGAATCTCGATCGCGTAAGCTTCCCCCTGGTTGGACAATGGCAGTAATTCCCGCAGCAGCAGCGCTTTTCACTGAATCATCAAAAGGGAAAAAGCCATCGCTGGCTAGAATTGCACCTTTGGCTTTTTCTCCAGCTTGTTCTAGGGCAATTTTAACTGAGCCGACGCGATTCATTTGACCAGCACCGACACCGAGAGTAGTGCGATCGCTTGTAATAACAATTGCATTCGATTTAACGTGCTTGCAAACTTTCCACGCAAACAGTAATTCTGCTAACTCGTCGGCAGTAGGTTGACGTTCGGTGACGATTTGCCATTGACTAGTGTCTGCAACAATGTCATCGGCAGCTTGGACAAGGAAACCACCTGCGATCGCTTTCACTGTTTCTTTAGGGCCACTGCTCAAATCTGGTAAAGTCAAAACCCGCAGGTTAGATTTTTTGGCCAGTATTTCTTGAGCATCCGCTGCACAACTTGGTGCAACCACACATTCTAAAAAGGTTTTAGTTAACTCGCTGGCTGTGTCAGCATCAATTGGACGGTTGAGAGCGACAATGCCACCGAAAGCAGAAACAGCATCAGCATTGAAAGCTTTTTGGTAAGCTTCTACAATAGTGTTTCCTAATGCTGTACCACATGGATTTGTGTGTTTAATAATTGTGGCGGCTGGAGTATCGGGGAACTCAGCAATAATCCGGCGTGCGGCTTCTAAATCAACCAAGTTATTGTAACTAAGTTCTTTGCCTTGGAGTTTCGTCGCAGCGGTCCATCCCGTTGAGGTAGTGCCAGTTTGATACCAAGTAGCAGGTTGATGGGGGTTTTCGCCGTAGCGCAGAGATTGCAATTGTTCGCCAGAAAGAGTATGTTGCTGTGTTCCAGAGAGGTAGGATGCGATCGCTTGGTCGTAGCTAGAGGTATGCAAGAAGCCTTTTAAAGCTGCCTTTTGACGAAACTCTAGGGATGCTTCACCATTATTTTGATGTAATTCTTGTAAATAGTCGTCATACTGCGCCGGATCGCTTAATACTGTCAAATGGGCAAAGTTTTTCGATGATGCCCGCAGTATAGCAGGGCCGCCAATATCAATTTGTTCAACAGCCTCAGCCAATGTGACAGATGGTTTAGCAATAGTTTCCTCAAACGGATAAAGATTGACTACCACTAAATCAATTGGGCGAATTTGGTTATTTTCTAAATCTGTCAAATCTTGAGCAACATCCCGCCGGGCCAAAATCCCGCCATGAATTCGGGGGTGTAGCGTTTTCACCCGACCACCTAAAATTTCTGGTGAACCTGTGTAATCTGCAACTTTGGTAACTGGTAGCCCTGCATCTTTGAGGGCTTGAGCTGTTCCCCCACTGCTGATTAAATCAAAGTTAAATTCTTCAACCAAGCTACGGGCTAGGTCAATTAAACCAGTTTTGTTAGATACACTCAGCAGTGCTAGACGCGCCATTGATCGATTCCTCAAACTTAGATTGTGAAGCAAAGGATCTCAAGTTTTGCATAAGCCTTGGTTCACTTCAATACTGCTAAGACTGGCAAATAAAATAACTTTCTCAGCTCTACTTTATCCAATTAAGCCGCATAAACAGCAATATCTCTCAAGCGTTTGAATAAAGCATGGGGGACTTTTACTATTACAGTGGGATATATATAGAAAAAATACAAGCAATTGGTATTACTGATAGAAATATAATAAAATTAATTGCTGGTAGAATTGAAAACTTCCCAATAGCCACACAAGAAATATTAAAGTTAGCAGCTTGTATTGGCAATAAATTTTCTCTAGACATACTATCTTGAGATTAGCGATCGCTCGTCAAATTATCATCGAAAAACATGGTGGAAGCATTGAAGTGAATTCCGCACTTGGAAAAGGAACAGAGTTTGTTATCCAGTTGCCAGTATACGGGGCTTAAATAGTAAATTAGCAGATTGTGAGATAGTTAAGCCTTTTGTGCAACAGTAGATTTGGCAGACATAGTGGGTAACCAGCAGTGGCAGAACGTGCAACAATCCATAGTAACTGCGATTTTTCACAGCTTGTTGAGGTATCAAACTATGACTCATGCTTGCTGCGGCCCTGGCTACGCTTCGCCAGAAGCAGCCATTCAGGCAGAACGCGAAAAAGTACTGTATGCGATCGCTCTTTATACAGGTACGGGTATTGAAGAGCCAGATTATCTAGCTACTATAGATGTTGACCCCAATTCTCCGACTTACTCCCAGGTGATTCATCGCCTACCAGTGCCATACATTGGTGATGAATTACACCACTTTGGTTGGAACGCTTGTAGTTCTTGTCATGGCGATGCCCATAAATCCCGACGGTTTACTGTAATTCCTGGACTGCGTTCTAGCCGCATTTATATTGTTGATACAGCAGATACCAAAGCACCAAAACTGCACAAAGTTATTGAACCAGAAGAAATTAAAGCTAAGACCAACTTAACTGCACCCCACACGGTACACTGTTTGGCAGATGGTCATGTAATGATTTCCATGCTGGGCGACAGCGAAGGTAATGGCCCCGGTGGCTTTTTGTTACTGAATGATAATTTTGACATTGCTGGACGTTGGGAACGCCAAGCCGATACGATGCGGTTCAACTATGACTTTTGGTATCAGCCGCGTCATAATGTCATGGTGAGTAGCGAGTGGGGCGCACCCAAAACCTTTTATCCTGGTTTTGACCTGAACGACTTAGCAGCTGGTAACTATGGTCATCATATACATTTCTGGGATTGGTCAAAACAAGAGATTATCCAAAGTTTTGATTTAGGAGAAGAAGGATTAATTCCTTTAGAAGTACGCTTTCAGCATAACCCCGACAGCACCCATGGATTTGTCGCCGCAGCACTTAGTAGTAATGTTTGGCATTGGCACAAGTCTAACGGTCATTGGGAAGTAGAGAAAGTAATTGATGTGCCATCGGTGCAAGTAGAAGGCTGGCCTATCCCCGTACCATCTTTGATTACTGATATCTTGATTTCAATGTGCGATCGCTATGTTTACTTTTCCAATTGGCTGCATGGAGATATTCGTCAATACGATATTAGCGATCCTGCCCATCCTAGACTCACAGGGCAAGTTTGGTGTGGTGGTTTATTAGGTAACAGCGGCGAAGTTCAAGGTCATAAATTGGTTGGTGGCCCGCAAATGCTACAGTTGAGTCTCGATGGTCAACGACTTTATGTAACCAATTCTTTATTTAGTAGTTGGGATAATCAGTTTTACCCCGACTTTTCCCAGACCGGCTCATATTTATTGCAGATTGACTGTGATAGTAAGAATGGGGGAATAAAAATTAACGAAGATTTCTACGTAGACTTTGGTAAAGAACCCGCTGGTCCCGCTCGCGCTCATGAGATACGCTATCCTGGCGGCGATTGCACTTCAGATGTTTGGGTGTAAATTTATGTTAAATATGTAACCTTTTGTCAGAGAAAAGGGGAAAGGTAAAGAAATTTTCCTTTTTCCCTTCTTTTTTACGCATTTCATTCTATTTGTGTTTATTGACCTCATCTATTTATCAAGCAGCTTTATTACCTTTTGATAAAAAAATTAATAACTCAACCAAAAAATTCCACAAGACTTTAATATCTAATTTTCTACCTTAAGCAAACTATTTATAACTGTCAGTATGAGCTAATTGTACAGCTTATACATAATAATTTTGGATATTTATACTAAAATTTTTTCAATATTCAGTAAATATTCGTAATTAATTATACAGACGACGAAGCAAACTTGCAGCAAGTAGACTCGTTTTTATATCCAGCAAACTTTTCCTGGATATAACAGCTACTTTGATTGATGAAGGAGAAGTTTTCCAATCATAGGAGTTGAACTTATCCACTTGCAAGTTTTATGGATTGAAATTTATGAGTATGGTCGGAGTTTTAATCTTTGCTGTTGCTTTAGTTGCCATTGTTGCTGTAATTATCATTAATAGCTACAACGATTTAGTTAAATATCGCAACCGCTACAAAAATGCTTACTCCCAAATCGATGTTCAATTACAGCGCCGTTATGACTTAATTCCCAACTTGGTGGAAACTGCTAAAGGTTATATGAAACATGAGCGGGAGACCTTAGAAGCAGTTATTGCCGCTCGGAATTCTGCAATTAATGCTAGCAGTCGTGCTGTGCAAAATCCAGGCGATCCACAAGCAATGCAGCAGTTGGGTAACGCAGAAACAGTATTAACTGGTGCATTAAGTCGCTTGATGATACTTTCAGAATCTTATCCAGAATTGAAAGCCGATCGCACCATGACTCAGGTAATGGAAGAACTGTCTTCTACGGAAAACCGCATTGCTTTTGCCCGTCAAGCTTTTAATGATTCTGTAACACTTTACAACACCAAGAGCGAATCTTTTCCCAGCAACTTGATAGCAAATACTTTTAACTTTAATGTTGCAGAATTGCTACCAGAAGCTGCTCCCGAAATTAAAAATGCTCCGCGTGTGTCTTTTTAGGTGTCTATGAATTTCTTTGAACATCAGGATCGGGCACGCCAGAACACGCAACAATTAATCGGATTGTTTTGTCTGTCGATCGCAGTCATGATTGTGGCGATTTATATTGTGGCGTTATTTTTTTTCCGTATGGCACCTCGGATTTGGTGGCATCCAGGATTATTTTTGAGCGTCGGTGTTGTCACAATAATTGCGATCGCTTTGGCAAGTGTGTATAAAATTTTATGTCTCCGGGAAGGAGGGAGGGTAATTGCCCAAGAGTTGGGGGGACGACTGCTGCTGCCAGAAACGACAGATGAACAAGGGCGACAACTATTAAATATTGTCGAAGAAATGGCGATCGCTTCTGGTATTTCCGTGCCCGAAGTTTATCTCCTCGAAGCAGAAACGAGCATCAATGCTTTTGCTGCGGGGTTTACGCCCAACGATGCCGTGATTGGAGTCACCCGTGGCAGTTTGCAACACCTAAACAGAGATGAATTACAAGGAGTCATCGGTCACGAATTCAGCCACATTCTTAATGGAGATATGCGGCTGAATTTACGTTTGATGGGACTGCTACACGGAATTTTGTTCGTTTACTTAACTGGAGAATTGCTGTGGCGCATTCGCAGTAGTTCCCGCGAAGAAAAAGGTTTGCCGTTGTGGGCTTTTGGCTTAGCACTGATGGCAATTGGCGGTATCGGGTTACTCTGCGGTCGCTTAATTAAAGCCGCAGTGTCTCGGCAACGCGAATTTCTTGCTGATGCCTCAGCGGTACAGTTCACGCGCAACCCCGATGGTATTAGCGGGGTACTGCAAAAACTCCAACAGATGGATTCACGCTTGATTTCTCCAGGTGCAGAAGCCGCGAGTCACATGTTCTTTGGCAATGCCCTCAACCCTTCTTTTTGGGAGGATATGTTTGCGACGCACCCACCTCTTACAGAACGTATTCGCCGTATTGGGGGTTTGAAGGTTCGCAACATGTCAACAATGCCATCTCCCGCCACGCGTTCCCATTCCCAGGAATCTCTAACAATGGGTTTTGCAGGCGGTGGTGCAAAAGTCACACCAGAACAAGTAGTAAACCAAGTGGGAAGTGTTGCACCAGAGCATTTTGCCCATGCCCAAGCATTGTTGGCACAGTTACCAGAATCCCTGCGCTTGGGTGTATGGGAGCAGCAAAGTGCAATGGCGATTGTTTTCGCGCTGGCATTGGATACTGAAAATCTGCAAGTGCAAGAACGTCAAGTTGCTTGGTTGCGCGAAGTCCAGCCTGCTGATGTGGTAGAGAAAACTCTGGAATTTAGTCGCGAAGTTAGCCAGTTAGACTCCACCATTCGCTTACCCCTTGTCGATTTGACAGTACCTGCATTGCGCCAAAACACTGCTAAAGAATGCCTCAGACTGTGCAAATGTATCCAGGGTTTAGTTATAGCCAGCAAAAGTTTATCACTGGGGAATTTTGTGTTGCAGTTAGTACTGTGGCATCGTCTCCAGCCTTATATCAATCCGGGGTCGGTTACAAAGGTAGAATTCACTTCTATCGAACAGATTTGGCCAGATAGCATCTTAATACTGTCAGCACTCGCACGTGTTGGACAATCTCAACCCGAAGCGATCGCCTATGCTTTTCGTTCTGGAGTTTATAGGCTTCCTGAAGCCGGACAGCAGGATAAACCAGATACAGCAGTTAACAGTAACTTTGCTGAAGTCAAGAAAAGTATCGAGCGCCTGCGCCTCGCTAGTCCCAAACTCAAGCAAGCTATTGTTGATGCCTGCGCCCACACTGTACTACTAGATAACAAAGTTACTCCAGCAGAGGCTGATTTATTGAGAGCGATCGCCATGACACTAGACTGTCCCATCCCTCCATTTTTAAATCCCCAACGTGGCTTTCCAAAATCTTCGACAAAGAAGAATGCCAGGTAAAAGGGACTGGGAATAAGAGCAGAAAAATTTACGAATTAGTCTTTAATCTGGTGCAATTTTTGAGAAAGAGACTTTAGCAGCAGTGACTGAGCTGAGTGCAAGAAGAAATGATCGCCATCGAACATCTGTAGTGAGAAGGCAGCATTTGTCTGCTCTTGCCAACCTTGGATTTCATCGTAACTAACTTCGCTGTCTTCTAAACCACCAAAAGCTGCGATCGGGCAATCTAGAGGTGCTTGGGGAGTATAAATGTAAGTTTCGTGGACAGCAAAATCTGCGCGCAAGGTAGGAATAAGAAGTTCCATCAGTTCAGGGTTCTCTAACACTACTGTGGGAGTACCGTTGAGTCGTCGCAGTTCATCCTTAAAGGCAGGTTCGGGAAGGTTATGAACAGGTGGCTTGGGGTCAGGGATTTGGGGAGCGCGTCGTCCAGCAACAAAAAGATGGACAGGATGGAGATTATACTCTTGACGAAGTAAACGAGTCACCTCAAAGCTGACAAGCGCACCCATACTGTGACCAAAAAAGGCGAATGGTTTATCTGAGTATGGTACGAGGGTAGGAGCGATCGCTGCAACAAGAGGTTCTAGACGAGTGAAAGCAGCTGAGCGCATCTGGCTTCCCCGCCCCGGTAATTCAATAGGACAAACTTCTACAGTTGCGGGCAAATTGGCAGACCAAGTACGAAAAATTAAAGAGCTACCTCCAGCGTATGGGAAGCAGAATAAACGTAGGGAAGCTTGAGGATTTGGTTGAAGGCAAGTTACCCAAGAGTTAAAAGATGGTTTGGTTGGCATCAGAGAACTTCGAGTCATTCACACTTAATAATTACTATCACAGGCTCGTTGACTGAAATCTCAAAATTGAGTGCATTTTGGCAAAATTGTTTCGATTCAAGTGTCATGTTATCCAAATCATCAGTAGAGAATACGATAGGGGCACAACAAATGTTGTGCCCTTAAGAAAAACCTATATTCCACACCTGAGAATCTAAAACTGAGTTTTGGCTTCTAATTCGCCGCTAACTTCCCCCAACTTACATAAGGCAGTTTGGTAACTGTTTCCCGAATTTGGTTGGCGTTAGCTACTAACTGACCGCAAGCGTCCCAACTGCCAGAAACGAACATATTTCTGGAACCTTCACCTATAGAAACTGGAGCTGTGTAATCACCAATTTGCACTTCCAAGGTTTCCAGATTCACGGTGACCGACGCTTGGGGATTGGCAGCTACTGACTGTTGCAGTTGTTTGACGATTGCTGCATCACCTGTCAAACAAGGTATGCCCATAGCAACGCAGTTACCGAAAAAGATTTCTGCAAAGCTTTCACCAACGAGGGCTTGAATTCCCCATTTGGCGATCGCTTGTGGTGCATGTTCTCGTGATGAACCACAGCCAAAGTTGCGGTTAACGATTAAAATTTTTGCGCCTTGGTACTGGGGTTGGTCAAAAGGATGCTCGCCGTTGAGGGCTTTGCGGTCATCGATAAACGCACCTTCGCCTAACCCATCAAAGGTAACGGCTTTTAAATAGCGGGCGGGAATGATGCGATCGGTGTCTATGTCATCGCCTACTAAGGGTATACCGCGCCCTGAAACTGTTTTAACTTCACTCACCATAAACTTTACTTATTACCTACAGATTTGTTAGTTGTCAGTTGCTATTGAATACTGACCACTGACTACTGACTACTGACCACTACAGCAACTCGCGCACATCCGATACTTCGCCTTTAATGGCAGCAGTAACAACCATTGCCGGACTCATGAGCAATGTGCGACCAGAAGAGGAACCTTGCCGCCCTTTAAAGTTGCGGTTAGAAGAGGAGGCACTAATCTGTCTTCCTTGAAGCTTATCGGGGTTCATGGCTAGACACATAGAGCATCCCGGTTCGCGCCACTCAAATCCAGCTTCTTGGAAAATATTATGCAATCCTTCGGCTTCTGCTGCTTTTTTGACACGTTCGGAACCAGGAACAACGAAGGCTTTGACTCCTTCTGCAACGTGGCGACCTCGAGCAATTTTGGCGGCTTCTCGCAAGTCGCTGAGTCTACCGTTAGTGCAGCTGCCAATGAAGCAGACATCGATTTTAGTACCCTTGATGGGTTGACCGGGATATAAATCCATGTAGCGATAAGCTTCTTCAGCAACAAAGCGGTCTTCTTCGGGCAATTCTTCGGGCTTGGGCACTAATTGGTTGATACCAATGCCTTGACCGGGAGTAATTCCCCAGGTAACTGTCGGCGGAATCTCAGCAGCGTCAAATACCACAACATCGTCGTATTCAGCATCAACATCGCTCTTGATTGATTCCCACCAAGCTACTGCTTTATCCCAATCTGCGCCTGTGGGGGCAAAGTCTCTACCCTTGAGGTAATCATAGGTGACTCCATCGGGATTGACGTAACCGCAACGGGCACCGCCTTCGATCGCCATATTGCAGACTGTCATCCGCTCTTCCATGTTCATTTGCTCAAAGGTAGTGCCTGCGTATTCATAGGCGTAACCCACACCGCCTTTCACCCCAAGAGTACGGATGATATGCAGAATCACATCTTTAGCATAGACACCGGGGTTAAGAGTCCCGTTCACTTCAATTTTGCGGACTTTCAATTTGGAGAGGGCAAGAGTTTGGGAAGCGAGAACGTCCCGGACTTGACTAGTACCAATACCAAAAGCGATCGCTCCAAATGCCCCATGACTGGAAGTGTGGCTATCTCCACAAGCGATCGTCATTCCTGGTTGGGTAAGTCCTTGTTCTGGAGCAATCACATGAACTATACCTTGATTGCCAGAACCAATATTATGAAAAGTGATGCCATTTTCTTGACAGTTCTGTTCCAGCGCCTGGATCATTTCTTCGGCCAAGCTATCAGTAAAGGGACGCGCCTGATTTTCTGTAGGTACAATATGATCTACGGTAGCAACTGTCCGCTCTGGAAACAGTACTTTTAGACCTCGTTCCCGTAACATAGCAAAGGCTTGGGGACTGGTAACTTCATGAATTAGATGCAGTCCGATAAATAGTTGCGTCAGCCCTGAAGGAAGTGTACCAACGGTGTGTAAGTCCCAAACTTTATCAAACAGGGTACCTTTGCTCATACGTCAATGGTTCTTTAACGAGTCAGAATTTCCATAGTATCAAAAAAAAGTCAGGCTGTTACTATACGATTTATTATCGGAACTCCAAATAAATTATCAACAGGTCGCGGCGTTACGCGATCGCACCTTGCGATCGCCAAAAATCGGCATAAAAATGATTGTATTGAGTAAAAAACGAGTAGCAAAAACGCTGTTCAAGGCTGAAAGTATTGCTTTGGCGTTGGTTTTGTATGTTTATTGGTAGAATATGACAGTTGTATTCTGCCGCGAACGTTGATTGAGCGTTATACCTTGCCCGAAATGGGCAACCTGTGGACTGAATCTTATAAATTAAAAACCTGGCTCCAGGTAGAGATTGCAGTTTGTGAAGCCCAAGCTGAACTGGGTTATATTCCATCTGGTGCAGTTGAGGAAATTAAGGCCAAGGCAAATTTTGACCCAAAGCGGGTGCTGGAAATTGAGGCGGAAGTCCGCCATGATGTCATCGCTTTTTTGACAAATGTCAATGAATATGTAGGTGATGCCGGACGTTATATTCACCTGGGTTTAACTAGCTCGGATGTACTAGATACAGCTTTAGCACTGCAATTAGTTGCTAGTTTGGATGTGTTATCGCAACGCCTCGAAGATTTGATTCAGGCAATTCGCCAACAAGCACGAGAACATCGGCAGACGGTGATGATTGGTCGATCGCACGGCATTCACGCCGAACCAATCACCTTTGGTTTTAAACTAGCTGGATGGTTGGCAGAAGTGTTGCGACACCAAGAACGTCTGAGAATTCTGCGCGAAACTATTGCCGTGGGGAAGATTTCCGGTGCGGTGGGAACTTATGCCAATATCGAACCACGCGTGGAAGCGATCGCTTGTCAAAAACTCGGACTCAAACCTGATACGGCCTCAACTCAAGTTATTTCCCGCGATCGCCATGCCGACTACGTGCAGCAGTTAGCCTTAGTCGCAGCTTCCATCGAACGCTTTGCTGTAGAAATTCGCAATCTGCAAAAAACAGACGTTTTGGAAGTTGAAGAATTCTTCGCCAAAGGTCAAAAAGGCTCCAGCGCGATGCCACATAAGCGCAACCCCATTCGTTCAGAACGACTGACGGGAATGGCACGACTGGTAAGAAGTCATGCTGGTGCAGCTTTAGAAAACGTCGCTCTCTGGCACGAGCGTGATATTTCGCACAGTTCTGTAGAACGGGTGATTTTGCCCGATGCTTGCATTTTGACGCATTTTATGTTGGTAGAAATAACCGAATTGGTGAAAAACCTGTTGGTTTATCCTGAGAACATGGAACGCAATCTTAACTGTTACGGTGGCGTTGTGTTCAGCCAAAAAGTGCTACTTGCTTTGGTAGATAAGGGACTGAGCCGCGAGGAAGCTTATGCGATCGTCCAAGAAAGCGCTCACGCCGCTTGGAATAAACCAGAAGGCAATTTCCACGACTTGATTAGTAAAGACTCGCGTGTTACCCAAAAATTGTCACCAACTGACATTGAGACGTGTTTTGACCCCCAACAACATCTCCGGCATTTAGAACAAGTTTACCAGAGGCTGGGTATTTAAACTCTATTGGGTATGGGGCATGGATTATTCTCCTAGTACTTAGTCCCCATTCCCTAGAAAGCCAGTCCTCAATATGTCAAAAAAGACATATAAAGATACTAAAAATATTTAATATGGCATCTTTAAAAACCGTTAGTTTGTTGCTGTGATTTTCATCAGCGATGGGTAGTATAAATAACAAATATTTGCTTGTTTAATAGCGTTTTGAGTGCCCTGATGATTGAAATCCTGGCTACACTTTCTGCTTCTGCGGCGGCAGGAATAAGAATAGGCATACCTTTATTAATCATCGGACTGTTGCAGGGTAGTGACTTGTGGTCGCAAGTGCCAATTTTATCTCATGTTTCCTCGCCCCTCTTGTTTGGCTGCCTCACCAGTTGGTCTTTAGTTGAACTACTTGCCTCAAAAAAGCTATGGGGACAAAGAGTAGTACAACTAGTTCAATTACTTTTTTCTCCCCTTGTAGGGGCAATTATGGGGTTAGCAGTAGCTTCAGCAACAGCAACACCTCATTGGCTCATTGCCTTTGTTGGGGGTTTATTAGCTTTAGTACTTCAGCTAGTTCAAGTTGGTTGGTTTTATCGCTTGCGTGGCTTGCCTTTGTGGGCAGTTTTTCTTCAAGATACCTTGTGTATTGCTCTGGTGCTTTTTGCCTTTGACGCTCCCAAGCAAGGAGGATTAATTGCCCTCATCCTCCTCTGGCTTGCAGTGCGTAGTGCTAAGCAGTGGTATGTCTGGTATCACAAAGTCAAAAGGTAAAAGTAAAAAATCTTTTGCGTTTTTACTTTTGACTTTATTAATGCCCTATGCCCTTTACTGCAAAAGACCTATCATGTGCAGCAGACCGTGACCAGTGACTAGCTCGATAATTAAAGCAATAAAGCCCAGCATGGCAATACGACCATTCCAAACTTCGGCGCTAGTTGTCATACCCCATTCCCAACGTTCTTGGGGGTACATCTTGACCCTTTTTTTCATTTGGGCGGCTTGCGAAAGTTTGAAACTGGGTTCTTTCAGGGCATCTATTACTAGGTCTGCCAGTGCTTTAATAAATACCGGATGGGTGTTGGGAGCTGGTACGCGACGGAAATTGTGAATTCCTGCTTCTTCAGCCACTTCGCGATACTCAATATCAATTTCTTGTAGTGTCTCAATGTGTTCTGAGACAAAACTGATAGGCACAACGACCAAATCTTTCACACCTTGTGCGCCTAATTCTTTAAGCGCATCTTCAGTATAAGGTTGAAGCCATTCAACTGGCCCTACGCGACTTTGATAAGCTAAGGTATGGGAATTAGGTCGATTAAGGGTCTGCATAATTAGGGCAGTACAATCCTCAATTTCCTGCTGGTAGGGGTCGCCAGCTTCTTCAACGTAGCTTTTAGGAACGCCATGAGCGCTGAAAAATATATGAACTTCATTGGGATTGGGAAATTGATCGAGTTCCTGGGCTATGAGTTCTGCCATTGCCTGGAGGTAACTTGGTTGTTTGTACCAAGATGGAATGACAGTATATTCAAGGCGTTGTAATTTTGGGTCTTCTTGCCAAAGTTTTTCTAAAAGCCGAAAGCTTGAACCACTAGTGCTGATGGAAAATTGAGGATACAGTGGTAAGATTACTAACTTCTCGATATTATCTTGAGTGAGTTGAGCGATCGCTTCTTCAGTATAAGGATGCCAATAACGCATTCCTACGTAAATATTAGCCTCTTGCCCCGAATAACCCAATTGCTCTTTCAAGGCTTCACCTTGAGCTTCTGTAATCCGCCGTAGTGGCGAACCACCGCCAATTTGCTTATAGTTTTCTTGAGATGTTCTGGTTCGCCGTGAGGCAATGAACCAAGCTAGGGGTTTTTGCAACCAGCGAAATGGTAGGCGAATAATTTCCGGATCGGAAAAGAGGTTATACAAAAACGGCCCGACATCCTCTAACTTGTCAGGTCCCCCTAGATTGAGTAATAAGACGCCTACACGACTCATAGCAGTTACTTTCCCCCAATCTTTTCAGATTTTTTTACTAATGTTAACAATATATCTTTAATTAAAGATAAAGGTTAATCATTAGGACAGATGCAATGGCAACAATTTTAAGGGATTGGAGTTACCGCTATCAATGGTTGTATGATGGCATCTCACGCTTAGCGGCTGTAAGTCTAGGCGGTGAAGCCCGTTTTCGGCAACTGGCTTTGCAAGGCTTAACAATTAACTCAGATAATCAGGTATTAGATTTATGCTGCGGCAGCGGTCAATCGACACAATTTTTAGTCAAATCTTCACAAAATGTAACAGGGCTGGATGCTTCACCATTCTCTTTGCGACGGGCACGGCAGAATGTTCCTGAAGCTGCGTATGTAGAAGCTTTTGCTGAAAAGATGCCGTTTGCAGATAATCTGTTTGACGTGGTACATACCAGCGTTGCATTGCACGAAATGCAGCCGGAGCAATTGCAAAAAATTATTAATGAGGTTTATCGGGTGCTGAAGCCGGGAGGAGTGTTTACGCTAGTGGATTTTCACGCTCCCACTAATCCTATATTTTGGCCTGGAGTATCGCTATTTTTACTATTGTTTGAGACAGAAACAGCTTGGCAGTTACTGAAGACTGATTTACCTGACTTATTAACTAAGACTGGGTTTAAGGTAGGCAAGCCAACTTTGTATGCAGGTGGCAGCTTGCAAGTAATACAGGCGAGGAAATGAACTGCGAGGGTGGTGGCAGAAATAACTTGCACCAAAAGCTAAAAGAGAGTGCTGCGGTAGTAAATGCAGCTACTGTTACGGTAAATTAATAAACAACTCGTAGTAACAATCGTGTAGTACTGCACGGATGACAGCCAATACCAAGAACAATTCGCCGTTGCTACGTAAAGGTGGTGTTGAGTAATTATCCAGAACTGTAGGCAATTTTTCTAAAATAATCATAAAAGATAATGCAAGAAATAACACGCCGCAAATTTATCGCAACTGCTACCCTAGCAACGGGTTTTGCCTTAGCAGTGCAACCCATTTCTGCCCAAGTGATCTCCACTGATGCTAAAGGGTTCTTAGCTGGTGCGGTAAAAATTCCCGTCAAAGATGGTGAAATTCCTGCCTACAGAGCAGTACCTGCAACTGGTAAAAATTTTCCAATCGTGTTAGTAATTCAGGAAATCTTTGGTGTACACGAACACATTCAGGATATCACCCGCCGCTTTGCCAAGTTGGGGTACTTAGCGATCGCTCCGGAAATGTTCGTGCGACAAGGTGATGTCTCCAAGTTAAGCAGCATCGACGAAATTCGCCCAATTGTAGCCAAAGTGCCAGATGCTCAAGTATTATCCGATCTCGATGCCACTGTAGACTGGGCTGTGAAGTCTGCTAAGGGTAATGCTGACAAGTTGGCGATTACAGGCTTCTGCTGGGGTGGACGTATTACCTGGCTGTACGCAGCACATAATCCCAAGGTTAAGACAGGTGTAGCCTGGTATGGACGACTGGTGGGCGATACTAGCAAACTAACACCTAAGCATCCTGTTAATATTGCATCCGCACTCACAGTTCCCGTTCTCGGACTCTACGGTGGCAAGGATACGGGCATTCCTCTCAATACAGTAGAACAGATGCGCGATCGCCTTCAGGAAAGCAGCAGTAAATCCAAAATCATTGTTTATCCCGATGCACCCCACGCTTTTTTTGCTGATTATCGCCCCTCCTATCATGAGAAATCAGCTAAAGATGGTTGGCATCGCCTCCAAGCATGGTTTAAGCAGCATGGAGTGTAAGAGACTTCTATTGATAACTCATGACTGGAGATGAGAGAGCAGGCAAAGAGAAAACTCCTGTCTCGTACCTTCTGCTTTTTGAGTTTAATCAATTAAAAAACTCTATAAAAAAATCCCCAGACTTGATAAAATCTGGGGCTTTTACTCTTGAACCACCATTTTATTTTTAACTTAAAAATATATGTTTAATATCAAGAATACAGACATAATTTTCTTAATTATGTCTAACTAAGTAGTTATATAAAATACTGTTTAATATTAGAATTCACCAATTTTATTCAGCTGAAGTTTATAAATACTATAGAGATGATTTTCAAAACAGATAAATCTACATAGTTACTAAGTGCTTTTCCTCTTTATCTAACAAGACATAACTCCTTAATTTATGTCTAAAGACTTAATTTCAAGGAGTTGTATTTTTCAACTTGTTCATCAAAAATAAAGATAGCCTCTAACAAATAGTAGGCGTTCTTTGTAATAACCTAACCTTATCCAATGTCTCTAGTCCGCGCAAGCGGACTTTTATTTATATATGCTTCAATATAAAATTAATAACTAAAGTTGCTCTTAAGAAAGATAACTATATATATCATGGGGTTTGAGCAGAGTGTAAAGTCTAATAAAAGAAATTATGTCTAAATCTTTTATCTTAAAGACTTGAAAATTTTGCATAAACAGAGAAAATAAAAGTGTTACCTGATTATTGCCCAATCAGGTAATAATTAGCCCTTGTAGTATGTCCGCTTTAGCGGACTTTATTTATCATATTAAAAAGCATAAATCGATAATTTTATTTCATAAAATAGAGAAAAATTTGCAGGTTTGATGGGGAAAAGACGATCTATCTTAGTTAAAGTAGCTAACTGTATGGGGTTGATAAAATTGCTATCACCTCACAGTTAAATATAATATCTGCAAGAGTTACAGGAGATGAGACTGTGAGTAATTTAGGCACGAAAAGATTGGAAACTGCTTTAGCGATCGCAACTTATGCTATCGGTAGTGGTACTGCCTCAATTGCACCAACCCCTGGTGGAGAAATTCCTAAGCAGTTGATTTTAACAGCTTCTGATATTTTAATGTATACCAGAATTTGGAAAATTTATTTTGAAGAGGATTTATCTAATAAGGGATTGGTAGAAATATTAGCAGAGTTGGGTTTAGTGACAGTTGGTGCAACAGCTACAGCTTATATAGTAAGTAAAGCAAGTACTGCTATCTTAAAGGAAATTACCAACTGGACTGGGCCATTAGGATGGGGTATTGCAGGTGCGATCGCAGGTTCCCTAAGTGGTTTATTTGGGTTTGCTTGGGCACTTTATTGCGACAACCTTTATTCTCAAAAAGGGCTAAAACCAGCTTAACTCTATTTCATTACTACGGGAAACTTCAGGTTCAAGAATGGGACTTAAGTAAAAATTAAGCTTATCAGCAAGCTAGAACAATTTTTGGACTGTTGATAAGCGATTGCTTCGCGTTTATTCCGCAGATTCAAGAAGAATCACTTCCTCTCTAGAAATATATTTACTACTATAGTCAAGACGTACTTTTCCATTTTGGTCAATATCATTGATTTCTTCTCCATTGGGATTCCACCAACTAGGTGCACCAATCCAAGTACATCTGTCACCTATTTTGAGTCTCTGTACTCGGCTTGCAGTTTCCTGACTAAAATCTTTTATGGGATTGAGTATTTCGTAAGGAATTATTTCTGTATGAATTATTTTTATACAAGAGATATTTCCTTCTTCTTTTTCTAATTCAGTCTTTTTACATAAGCTTGTCGTGGATATAAAATCTGCTTCTGAGATAAATACATTTTCAAAGTTTATCCACTGATAATGCTCTACACTTTGCCCTAATAAGACGATTTTTGCTCTGTGGGTGTCAATGTCAAACTCTATTGCAGCTCCTAAATTTCCCTGGTGTGTTTGACAAACTAGCTTTAGCTGACGAAGTAAGTCTAAATCTAATTCTGATAAAGGGGTTTCATATTTTTTTATATTATCGTCATCATCATTAAATTGTTCGAGTCTATCGTTTACACGTGAACTAGAAGGCTTGCCAGTAAAACCCATATCAAATATCAGAGGGGCTTTGAGTAGTTTTTCATGTTCAAGTATTGCTTTATATATAATTTCGGCTGTTGTGTCTGTGGTTACATTAGTGATTTCGTTATGTCCATTTATAAGCTTGTGCTGATTAAATTGAATATCTCCATATATATCTTTTCGCTCTATATAAGTGAATCCGGTTCTAGTATCTTCAAAGTGTGTAATTTTATGATAAGTAGCAACTTTTTGAATATCTTGAGCTATTCCATAAGCTGCTAGACATGAAGCTAATAGTACTGCTTGAGTTGCGCCCAGACCACCAACACCTTTACCCCATTCATCAGTAGATCCTTTTCTACTAATTTCCCCAATTGCGTAAATTGTTGCTCCTACATAGTTGCTTTTGTCTTTTTCTATCCTTGTTGTGATAGAACTAAAACTTGTTGGTGAAGTCTGTATTTCATAATTTAGAAAACCTGCCCCATTTTTATTAACAAGTGCAACATCAGTCCTTCTACCTGGATATTGATATTCTTGAATTGGCTCAAACTTATCTTGTTTAAAGTAGGTTTTAGTAGTTGCATTAAGTATGTTTATTGCTCGATTTTTAGCATATTTGTGTACTGCACTTTCACTTCTAGTACTGACAAATTTATGGCTGATACAATCTATTTCTGTTTCTTGAGCTTCCTCTATGTTAGCGTTATGAGAGAAATGTCCACAAACCCAGAACGGTGTTTCCTTGCGTATTTTATGATGTGCTTTTCTATAAAAAAGTGGACGATTGCAGAATATACATATGAAAATATCATCTTTACTGTGGAGACTAGATTGAGCATCAACAAGAATACCGTTCTTATTTAACGCGTATAGAACCATATATTTTGCAATTCCGCAGGTAGGTAAAAAATTTATCAATAATTTTAAAATATTAATAAAGCAATGCTTTCGTTTTTGCGTCTTGAAACGAAACAAAATTTATACAATTATCTGAAACTTCTAATAGTAGCCGCCTTTCTGTTTACAGAAAGGCGGTTGGGGGTAAGGTACTAGGAATAAGAATCCATTGGCAGACAAGAACAAACAAAATTCCTGTCGCCAAAAGCCGCATCTATGCGACCGACAGCCGGCCAGAACTTATGTTCGCGAGTCCAAGGTGCGGGGTAGGCAGCTTGTTCGCGAGAATAGGGATGATGCCATTCTCCCACAATAAGACTTTCTGTGGTGTGGGGTGCATTCTTCAAGACGTTATCTTCAGCATCCACCTTGCCTAATTCAATTTCAGCAATTTCTGCACGAATAGCAATCAAAGCATCACAAAAACGGTCTAATTCTTCCTTAGATTCGCTTTCTGTCGGTTCCACCATGATTGTACCTGCAACCGGCCAGGAGACAGTCGGCGCATGGAAACCGTAGTCCATTAAACGCTTGGCAACATCATCGATTTCGATACCCGCAGATTTTTTGAGCGATCGCAAATCTAAAATACATTCATGGGCAACTAGACCATTTTTCCCTTTATACAAAACGGGATAGTACGTTTCAAGTCTCTTAGCAATGTAGTTTGCATTGAGAATTGCCACTTTCGTTGCTTGGGTTAAACCAGCTGCACCCATCATGGCAATGTACATCCAGGAAATCACTAAGATACTAGCACTACCCCAAGGAGCAGCAGCAACAGCACCAATATGTGAGTGCTGAGTAGAGACGCGATTAATCGCGTCTTTACAAGGGAGTGCTAAGTCCTGAGTTGATTTTTTAATGGGGGCTACAACATGTCCGGGTAGAAATCGTACAAGATGGGAGGCTACGCCAATTGGCCCCATACCAGGGCCGCCACCACCGTGAGGAATACAAAAGGTTTTGTGCAAGTTCAAATGACAGACATCCGCGCCAATATCTCCAGGACGACAAATTCCCACTTGGGCATTCATATTTGCCCCATCCATGTAAACTTGTCCGCCGTAACTATGGACAACAGTGCAGATTTCCTGAATTGCCTCCTCAAACACACCGTGAGTTGAAGGATATGTCACCATCAACGCGGCGAGTTCATTGCTATGCTTTTCTGCCTTAGCTTTGAGATCGCTAATGTCAATATTACCTTCAGTATCACAGGCAACTGCCACTACCTTCATGCCGCACATCACTGCACTTGCGGGGTTTGTCCCGTGTGCAGAGGTAGGAATCAAACAGACGTTGCGGTGTTCTTCTTTGCGACTTTCGTGATACTGACGAATCACTAAAAGTCCTGTGTATTCACCTTGAGAACCCGCATTTGGTTGCAGAGAAACTCCTGCAAACCCAGTAATTTCAGCTAACCATGCCTCAAGTTGCTGGAACAAAATTTGATAGCCGCGCGTTTGCGATGGGGGAGCAAATGGGTGAATCTTACCAAATTCCTCCCAAGTCACTGGAATCATCTCAGCTGTCGCATTTAACTTCATCGTGCATGACCCCAAAGGAATCATCGATGTAGTTAGAGACAAGTCCTTAGTTTCTAACTTGTGTAGATAGCGCAACAACTCAGTTTCTGAGTGATAGCGGTTAAAGACAGGGTGAGTGAGGTAACTGCTTTGGCGAAGAAGGGGAAAATGGAAAGCAGGAGATGTTAATTCTTCTAAACTGAAGGGTAGATTATCTGTACCTGCGAAAATCTGCCAGAGGTCAATTAAGTCTTCTAATGTAGTTGTTTCATTTAAGGATATACCAACAGCAGTGTCATCAAAAATCCGTAGGTTAATATTTCGTGCTTGACAAGCTTCAAGAATTGTTTCCAGCTTGCGGGTTCCTAACTCCACTCGCAGCGTATCAAAGAAATCTTCAGAATTAATTTTGTAACCTAGGTGCTTTAATCCTTCTGCCAATGTTAAAGTTAGCTGGTGGATGTTCTCGGCAATTGCTTTAAGTCCAGCAGGGCCATGATAAACGGCGTACATACTCGCCATCACTGCCAACAACACCTGTGCTGTACAGATATTACTAGTAGCCTTTTCACGGCGGATGTGCTGTTCGCGGGTTTGCAAGGCGAGACGCAATGCAGGCTTACCTTGAGCATCTTTTGATACTCCCACAATTCGCCCTGGAACTTGCCGCTTATACTCTTCTTTGGTAGCAAAGTATGCCGCATGAGGTCCCCCAAACCCCAAGGGAATACCAAATCGCTGGGTACTTCCTACAGCAATATCAGCACCAAATTCGCCAGGTGGTGTGAGTAAAGTTAGGCTTAAGGGATCTGCTGCTACCGTCACCAATGCACCCTCAGCATGGGCTTTTTCGATAAAAGCGCGGTAGTCGTAAATAGTGCCGTCACTTGCAGGGTATTGCAGAACTGCCCCAAAAATTGGTCGATCGAAATCAAATGTTTGATGATCGCCAACAATGATTTTAATTCCTAGAGGTTCAGCACGTGTTTGCAATACGTCAATAGTTTGAGGATGGCAGTCACGAGAAACAAAATAGGCATTGGCTTTATTTTTGCAAACACCATAACTCAGACTCATCGCTTCTGCAGCTGCTGTAGCTTCATCAAGTAATGAGGCATTGGCAATTTCCAAACCTGTCAAGTCGATAATCATGGTTTGGAAATTGAGTAGCGCTTCGAGTCGCCCTTGAGCAATTTCTGGCTGATAGGGAGTGTAAGCAGTATACCAACCAGGGTTTTCTAAAATATTACGTCCAATTACAGGAGGGGTAATGCAGTCGTAATATCCCATACCAATGTATGAGCGGCAAACCTGATTTTTGGCAGCAATTTGTTTTAACTTTGCCAGTGCTGCGTACTCACTTTGTGCTTCTGGTAACTGTAGCGCTTTATTTATCCGAATTGTCTGCGGTACTGTTTGGTCTATAAGGGTATCTAGACTAGACAACCCCAATAACTCAAGCATTTGCTTAAGATCATCGGAGTTAGGGCCAATATGCCTTTGTGTAAAATTATTTAACTTTTGACTCCTCTCGTCTAGGGTCTGGCGATCGCTAGATTTAGGAATAGGGGCGTGCATTACCACTAATGAAACTCCAGACGCAACTATTTAATATTTTGCAATAAATACTCTTAAACTGGGGACTGGAGATTGGGGAACTTGGGGCCCCCTCTGGGGATTAGGGGCAATGGGGACTGGAGATTGGGATATTAGTTATTTCTTCCTCATCTCCCCCTGCTTCCCGACTGCGTAGAAACGCGATTAATCGCGTCTCTACTCACTCCCTACTCCCCTTCTACTAAGGCGCGATACTCATCAGCGGTCAACGCATCCTCAAGTTCATCAGGGTTGTCAACGCGTACTTTCACTAACCACCCCTCGCTGTAGGGTTCATCTGACACTACTTCGGGATCGTCAAGCAAGGGTTCATTACGTTCTACAACTGTGCCGGTTACTGGTGAAGTTAATGATTCAACGGCTTTGACTGATTCAATTGAGCCAAAGGTTTCTCCTTTCTCAAGAGCATCACCAATCTCTGGCAATTCCACAAACACGATATCACCTAATTCCTTTACGGCAAATTCAGTAATGCCGATGGTAGCAATTTCGCCATCTAGCCGCACGTATTCATGACTATCCAGGTATCGCAAATCTTCAGGATATTCAGACATATCACTTACCCTCCCGTATCACAAAAATTATTGCCCCAACAGTAATGCTGGTCATATTTGATAACGAACTTTACTGTAGATTGAGTAGTTTACAACACATTATTCCTTAAAAACTGCAAAGGATGAAGTAGAAAGGGTGAAGTGCGTGGCGCGTAGGGTGTTGCCAAAGATTAGAATGAAGTATGGCATTTTAGCTTACTGTACTCTCTATTTTTAGGACTTACACAAAACTAGGCTGTTTAGCAGCAATTTATGAATTGCCGCTAAATGAAAATAACAATTTCGGCTTTTGTTTGTGTCAAGTTCTGACTCTATAAAAAACTGTTTTTTGGGCACATCCTTTCGCCTTCATCTTCATCCTTTAGTTTTTGACCGATAAAAGGGACGTTTAACTACAACTGCTGGATAAGCTTTGCCGCGAATTTCTACTTCTAGCTGCTGACCAACAGTTGCTAGCTTGGCAGGAACATACGCTAAGGCAACAGGATAACCAAGTGTCAGAGATAAGGTACCACTAGTAACTTCTCCGATTATTTCACCCGCTGATAAAACTTGGTAGCCATGACGGGCTATGTTCCGTCCTTGCATTTGTAAACCTACCAGTCGGCGCTGTACCCCAGTAGCTTTTTGCTGTTCCAAAACTGCCCGACCAATAAAATCACCTTTGCTATCGAGGTGAACTAGCCACCCTAAACCTGCTTCTAAGGGAGTGGTGGTATCGTCAATATCTTGGCTGTAAAGTGCCATTGCGGCTTCGAGACGAAGAGTATCTCTTGCACCGAGTCCACAGAGTATGACACCAGCTTTATAGAGATTTTGCCACAATTCTATCCCTACATCAGGATCTACCATCACCTCAAAACCATCTTCTCCGGTGTAACCTGTGCGAGCAACAAAAGCAGTTTTACCCAGTATGTTTGCTTGTAGATGTCCGAATGCTTTGATTGGTTGTAAGTTTTCTTGGACAAAGGGTTGGAGATAGTTGATAGCTTGTGGCCCTTGCACAGCAATTAAAACTTTTTCTGGTGAAACGTCTTGGAATTGCACCTCGTTTGGGTCAAGGTGTTGTAATAGCCATGCTTTGTCTTTACTAGTGGTTGCTGCATTGACAATAATTAATACCTGCTGTTTACAAGTAGTATCCTCGCCTTGGTAGTAAATAATGATGTCGTCAATAATTCCCCCTTGGGGATTTAACAATACCGTGTATTGCGCTTGACCTGGTTGTAAGCGATTCAAGTCTGAAGGCACTAAACTCTGGAGTTGAGAAATCAGGTTTTTACCTTGGAGAGTAAATTTACCCATGTGGGAAATATCGAACATTCCGGCTGTATTTCTGACAGCCTCGTGTTCGCGGCTGATGCCACTAAATTGTACCGGCATTTCCCAACCGCCAAAGCTGGTTAGCCGTGCTTTGAGTTCTACACCTAGTTGATATAAAGGAGTTCGCGCCAAAGATTGGATGATGTCTTCTTGATTAGTCACAAGTATTTTTGCTTCGCGATCGCGTTTACAATTAGTCTAAAAGTTACTTTCTGATATGAGTTTGTTTCAAATTTTAGCTACATATCTACATGTTTGGGCTGTATGGGTAACTTTTCCATGATGGAGATAGAGAACAAGAAAACAATAGTTAACTAACCTGAGTTCGGGTTAAAGATAAGAAGGTAAAAGCCACTCCAGTTGAAGGCTAGGTTTCTTAGGTTGATGAGAATAAGCGATTAATCCGCACAAAACGTTAACACAAAAATTAACTGGGCTTCGATGTCTGGAATGTT
>NZ_JAVRBR020000102.1:0-51313 GCF_034531165.2 Dendronalium sp. ChiSLP03b
ATATCCATTGCGACTCAGAGATTCTAGTTTTTGCCTCTGTTCGGTATTCAGTAACACTTTATCTCTACGACCTTTCCCCATTAGCTTACCCCATTTTGTACCAACTTTATTGCACTATTTTAGCCTTGCCATGCCACTACATTCCGCAGGTCTCTCATGTGAGCAGATAATATTTTTGGCAAGGAGCACCAAAAAACTGGAGAATCCAACGTCGTTCATCTGTCAGATTGGCAATCTGTTTAACTTTGGCGCTCGTTACCAGATGAATCGACATGAAACGGGTAAGAAATCTCCCATATATCTAATGAGAAAATCATATTTTACATATCCCAACAAGCGCTCAAAGATAATAAAGATAGACTGCCTATCTTTAAAATCAGTCTACAAGTGATGATTTTCGAGGTAAGCCTGTAAAAATCATCACTTTGTCATTTTGCTTATTCCTAGTCTGACACCTTGACTTTAGCTACTGGTTTTCCTGGTTTCGCCTGACGAATCGGCAACTCAACCACAAACTCTGTGCCTTTGCCAGGTTCAGATTGACAGTAAATTTTACCGCAGTGTTTCTCTGTGACAATCTGATAACTGATAGAAAGTCCCAGTCCTGTGCCTTTACCAACAACCTTGGTGGTAAAAAATGGATCGAACAGCCGAGAGAGTACCTCTTGACTCATGCCGAGTCCGTTGTCGGCAATGCGAATATCAATCCAATCTTTATTGAGCAGGGAGGTAGAAATTCGGATTTTGCTGGGGCTGGCGGCGATCGCTTCCGGAGTTGCTTGGGCGTTTCGCTCTTCTAACGCATCAATGGCATTAGACAGCAAATTCATAAACACTTGATTCAACTGACCGGGATAGCATTCTATCAAAGGTAAAGTATCATATTCTTTGCTCACATGAATCGTGGGGCTATCGCCTGAAGGCTTCAAGCGGTTTTGCAAAATCATCAATGTACTATCGATGCCTTCGTGAATATTTGCGGCTTTGAAGTCAGCTTCATCTAGCCGCGAGAAGTTCCGCAAAGAGCTGACAATTTCACGAATGCGCTCAGTGCCGACTTTCATAGACTGGAATAATTTAGGTAAATCATCGAATAAAAACTCTATTTCGGCTTTCTTTAAAAACTCTTTTATTTCCGGATCGGCATCGGGATGATAATGTTGATAAAGCTCCACACAGCGCAGCAACTCTTGGGTGTATTGGTGGGCATGTTCTAAGTTGCCGTGGATGAAATTAACTGGGTTATTAATTTCGTGGGCAACTCCCGCCACCAGTTGTCCCAAACTAGCCATTTTTTCAGAGTGGATGATTTGCAGTTGGGCAGTACGCAGTTCATTCAGTGCATAGGCGAGTTGATTTGCTTCTTCACGGGTTTGACCCAGCAAACTAGATTGTTGGAATAAGTTGGCTTGACGCAGCGCTACACTCAGTTGAGCCGCCACTTGGGTGACAAATTCTAATTCAGCCTCTTCCCAATCACGCGCATGGGTGCATTGATGAATGCACAGCAATCCCCACAGTTCATCACCTTCCATTAGCGGCACAATAATCTGTGCTTTGACTTGGAATCGTTCAATTACATCTAGATGAGGCACCTTCGAGCCAACGCTGTTGACATCAGACATCACTTGCAACTTGCCTTGGCGGTATTGCGGTGCGTACTGGTCGCCGAAGCAATAGTCTTGCACCTTCACAGCGAGGGCTGAATCGAACTTGGGTAGGACATCTTCAGCGATAAATTCACCACTGCAAAAACCGACATCAGAATCAAAACGGAAAATGCCGACGCGATCTGCGTTGAGCGATCGCCGTATTTCCTGTACTGTGGTTTTCAAGATTGTCTCTAAATCCAACGACTCCCGAATTTTGACAACCAAATCGAATAAAATTCGCCGCTGTTCAGCCGATTGGTGCAGTTCATCAGCGCGAGTTTGGATTTGGGTCACCATTTCTGAACTTTGCATCGCCACTCCCAGTTGACTGGCAACCTGTCCCAAAAATTCCACTTCCACACTATCCCACTGACGCGGGGCAGAATGTTGATAGGCAGCCAGCAATCCCCAGAGATTTCGTCCTACAAAAATTGGGGTTAGCACATAGGCGCGAATCTTGAACTGCTCCAAAATATCTAGGTGACAGCGCGAGTGTCCGGCTAGGTAGATGTCGTTAACAGCAAAATTTTCGTTGTTGCGGTAGCGTCCGCCTTTGGTTTCTTGGAGGTGAGTATCCTCCCAAACTAGATTTTTGCCGAATGGACTGATACTGTCCCACTGTGATTCAACCATGCCGAATTGACTGACAAATTCGCCACTCCAGTCCAGATTAAAGCGATAAACGCCGACTCGCTCAACTCGCAGCAGTTTACACACTTCTTGGCAAGTGGTTTTCAGAATCAAATCAATATCTAGGGAGGAGCGGATTTTCCCGACGACTTCCGTGAGTGCCCGTTGCCGAGCGATCGCATCTTGCAGGGCAGAAGCTTGTTGTTTCGACTGAGTTAAATTTTCGGCTTGCTGAATCGCCACTCCTAATTGTGCCCCC
This sequence comes from Dendronalium sp. ChiSLP03b, assembly GCF_034531165.2. Taxonomy (NCBI): domain Bacteria; kingdom Bacillati; phylum Cyanobacteriota; class Cyanophyceae; order Nostocales; family Nostocaceae; genus Dendronalium; species Dendronalium sp. ChiSLP03b. The sequence continues at coordinate 2,542 of NZ_JAVRBR020000102.1, forward strand.
ACCTGTCCGAGGAACTCAACTTCATAATTTGCCCATTGACGCGGCCCGGAGTGTTGATAAGCTGCTATCAGTCCCCACAGTTTCGGCCCGATGAAGATGGGCGCTAAGGCATACGCTCGAATCTTGAATTGCTCCAAAATGTCGATGTGACAGCGCGAGTGAGCAACTTGATAAATGTCGTTGACAGCAAAACTTTCGTTATTGCGGTAGCGCCCGCCTTTGGTGTCTTGGAGGTGGGTATCTTCCCAAACCAGATTTTTGCCAAATGGATGGATTCTATCCCACTGCGCCTCTACCATGCCGAATTGGCTGACAAATTCGCCGCTCCAGTCTTCATTGAAGCGATAAATCGCCGCTCGCTCAAACTTTAGGAGTTTGCAGAGTTCTTGACAAGCGGTGTCCAGAATAATTTCGGTGTTCACAGACGAACGAATATTCCCGACCACTTCTGTCAAAGCACGTTGCCGCGCGATCGCATCTTGTAGTTCTGCTGTACGTTGTTTGGTTTGTTCTAGGGTTTCTATCTGCTGCATCGCCACACCGATATGGCTGGCGGCTTGGGCGAAGAATTCGACTTCGTGAGGATACCATTGTCGAGGCGCGGAGTGTTGATAGGCTGCCAACAAACCCCACAGTTTTGCCCCAATAAAAATAGGTGCGATCGCATACGCCCGAATTTGAAACTGTTCTAAAACCTCAACATGACAACGAGCGTGCCCTGCATCGTAAATGTCAGCCACGGCAAACGGCTCATTTTTGCGATATCGCCCTCCTTGGGTTTCTTGCAAATGCGAATCTTGCCATACCAAGTCCTGTCCAAAGGCAGTCAGTGCATCCCAAGGAGATTCTGCAAAGCCAAAACGATTGATAAAACTACCACTCCAGTCAGTGTTGAAACGGTAGATTGCCACCCGTTCAATCTTCAATTGCCGACAAATATCTTGACAAGAAGTCGAACACAGGGATTCTAAGTTGACAGATGCACGAATCTTAGCCAGAATTCGCCCCAAGATTTTTTGGTACTGAACCGTAAGCTGTAGCTGCTTGTGGCACTCTTGCAGATCCAGGAGGTTTGAGGTTTCATAACCGTTTGTTATTGTCATGCAGTATAAAGAAAATTAAATACCTACTTTCAGTGTTCCCTGATTTATTTTTTTGATCGCAAGTTCAAACCAAAACTAAGTCTCTACTAAATGTGACGATTTTTTACTTTCGTGTTTTTGAACAAACAAGGCAGTCCCAATCAAACAAGTTTCACCACCATGTATGAAAATGTCTTTCTCCCCTTGCTCTTCAAGTCAAGAGCCACTGCCGTGCAGAAGGGAAGAGGATTTAACTTGTTTTCATTCGTAGCGGGTGGTGCGCCGTCAGTGCGCCTGCTCTTCAAAAATACAGGTGTAGAGGTTTAGGAGAGCAGAGAGTAGTGTAGTTCAATTTAGAGCCAAAAGCTTTGTAAGTCAGGATTGTAGTCGCTGGCAGCTTTGTAATACATGTTATCTTGTTGCTTGCCTTACTGAATTTCGAGCAAGCTTAAACCCTCGACAGGAGATAAACTAAGTTTGTAACACCATCTCAAAAACTTGTACAAAGTAATCAATGTTCGTTTAGGAGTAACTTTTGTTTCTCTGATGAAGGGATTTGTGTGGAGTGAGGGAGTCGCAGCGAGCAGATTCCCAAGAGCTTGAGCAATCCACAAATCCCGATTAAATTTGCGCCCTTTGCTTCGGCTATGACTCAGTAGCTAAAGTGCTTAAGGTTCTTCCAGAAGTGCCAAAAGAAATTGTGATGGTAGATGATGGTTCTACCGATGGTACTCGTGAGTGGCTTATCCAAACCTTTGGCGATCCATTACTCGGCCCTGTTAGTGTTAACCTTGATTCTGACAAACGGTTAGTTGTAATGAATGGGGTAGACAGACTGTCAGGATAGTGCGTTGGTGTCAGCTCCTTTGGGATGTCAAAGCTCTCTCCTTTGCCTCTCTGCGTCTGCTGCTTACACTCACTCCCACAACAGTACTGAAGGTAGGTCATCGCTAGCTAGCCGTAGCAATTCATAGCCAATTCCCGCTGTGCCCCGGAATAAACTGGGGTGGAATACTGAACTAGGCAAATTAACGAACATCTGATATGCTCCGGTTCGTTTGGCTTTAGCCACGACATTTGTAGCATTCTGGAGGGCAATCTCACGCCAATCAGAGCGAGAGTAGCGTTGTGACCCAACTAATAGCACCTCAGCCCGACCTAAATTACCACAGCACAGGTGGTCGCTAGCTTCTAAGCCATAATTCTGGGTGGTTTGCAGGGCAATTTCAATCTCACGTTCAATTCCAGGAATATTGACAAGCTCGACGCAGCCTAAGCGCGCCAAGCCAATTCCGGCTGCACCGTGACACCAGACAACCGGGAAGCTTGGTGGCTGATTGGGTTCTAAGCTGCGAAAATCAGGCCAGTTGCCATGAGATTCACTAAAGACACTGCGCTCATACTCGATACTTTCCAATGCTGCTTCGTAATAAGCTTGATTTTGCGTCACAGCGTAGAGTCGCAGTAAGGCGTAGGCGATTCCGGCGGCTCCGTGGGAGAACCCAGTCAAGGGTTTTTCACCAATGGTCTGCCAAGCTTTGGGAGCATCTTCGTAGCTAATTCGCTGCTCGAGCAAATGCTCTCCACAGGCGATCGCTTTTTCTAAAACGGTTGCATTTCCTGTTACTTTATGCAGAGACAACAACCCTAGAATGGCTCCTGCCGAGCCGCTCATGATATCTAACTTTTTATCCGCAGCAATCAGTTCTGGTGTTATCCACTCGGCTAATGCTTGAGCATCCGGCAATAGCGTCTCATCTTTGAGGAATTGGCTCACCTTCACCAAGCCATAAATTATCGAACCTAAACCCGTACCGCCACCAATACCCATGAGCCGAGCCATAAGTTGCCGAGATTCTAAGTTCAAGGTTTGGATTTGCCGACGCAAGGGTTGTAGCGCCCTTAATGCTAAATCGCGGGAACGCGAATCATTAGTTACTTGACTAAGCGCGGCGAGAAACAAAGCAACTCCACTGCGGCCGTCATAAAGACTGTTGCCCAAAACTTGCAATCGGAACCGCTCTGCTTCATGCACGTAACCTAAGCCAATCCAGTTGACACTGCCATCGGGATCTGGTATGGCTGTCGTTTCCAAATTAGTGGCGATCGCTTTGGCTTCGGCAATTAATTCTGCCGCACTTAGCAACGGTAACGATTCGGCATTCCATTGCTGAATGTCTTGGCTGGGAGTTTGCGCTACCTTGGCATGGAATGAGCCTTGAATAATAGCCGTTTGTCGAGCTAAGTCAATCTCATCCATTGCCTGTAACTGATTCAGGGCATGTTGATAACTAGGTTGCTTAAAGTATTGCCCAATGGCTAGCTCATCGCTCACACTCAATTCATCGCTGGCAGCATTCGCAGTGAAAAATGGAATATCCAATTGTTCCATTGCTCGCAGTTCTGCACTCAAAATCGGCAAAGCATTGGGTTTGTCTTGAGCAACCAGAAAGGCACGACTGAGGCGATCCAATTCAATGCTAAAGTCTACACCGTGTTTGAGGTAATCGGGCGATAAAGTTTTTTGTAAGATGGCGCTGTAGATGCGAGTGTTGCGGAAGACAAAGCGGACTTGCTGGTTCTGCATTGCAGTTAACGGACTTCCAAAAACCAGTAATATGTCCTTATGCATCATCAAAAAGCGATACATCACCTCGAAACCAGCAGTAATTTGCGCTTGATAATCGCTGGCAGATAAAGCAATTTCACCTAAGCGCGGCACATTTTTCCCTACGGACATGGTGACAGACTCATGATACATCTGCATGTCGTCGGTATTGATGCGTAGCCATTTGGGTAGTTTATGAGGTACTTTTTGAGAATCTGTACTACCCAGCCCGCTAACATCATAGGCAATGCGGCGATCGCTACTAAAGTCCCAACGCGGTAAAAGCCCAGTGCGTAACACAGATTCCCAAAATTGCTGTTCTGCTGCTGTCTCAAATGAAGCATCCGGTGAGTTTTCTATCAGATTCGCTTCATGGTGCAGCAAGGTTTCCATATCAACTAACACCAAATGTTCGGCACTGGCAATTAAATTTTCATGGTGGCAATCTGTTCCCCGCAGAGCGTAAAGCACGCACAACAACATCCCAGCTCGCTGATAAAAACGTTCTACAGCGGCTTCATCGTTACAAGGTTGATGTGTAATATATTCTACCCAACCGTAATTATCTCGGTTCAAGACTTGGATAACTTTGAAATCTAAAAGCTGACTGTGTTGATTGCACCAGTCTAAAAATTGGTTATAAGCAACTTCTAATCCTAAATCTTTAGGTTTATATACGAGTTTTAGTCCAGACTCAAAGGTGAGCAAAATGACCGTTCGCCCGCGCTTGTGTGGGTCAGAAAGGGAAGTTTGGATTTCTACAACTTTGCCCAAACTATCATTTGTAGAGCTAAAGATTCGCTGAATATCTGCTTTATCTTTAGCCAGACGTTGGATAAACTCGGTGGCAGACTCTACCCAAAAATTGACCGCTGTTGCTACTAAACGACCGAGAACTGGATATTTATTAAATAGAGTCAAAAATCCATCTTCTAGGATTTGATTGACAAACTTATTATAGTGAGTTTTATTGTTGCTCTTTTCTGCTGCTACTCCTAGCAGGTTGAGTAGATTTTTACCGAACGGCCGAACTTGAGAAAATTCAAAATTCAGCGTCTTGGTACAAATTCCTGCTAATCGTTGTAGCAAGCTGCGCTCTAATTCTTGGTAAGCAGCTTTTGTCTGGACTGATAAAGGTAAGCTTTTTTCAGTCAGTTGCCCAGAACCAAGCCGAGTCAAAAGTTGTTGTCTGGCAACTGCGATCGCAGGCAGTAGGATATCTTCAAAGGGAATCGGATTTTCTGGATTAATTGGTAAATCTATTTCCAGTGCAGGCTCAAATTCCTTTGCCAATTGCATAATCTGCTGCAAAGTTTCTGCCCATGCTGGCAATGATGCTTGTGGGTTCCAGTTGATGCTTGCTAAGCGAGGGCGAATGGTAGCAAGGTCTAAGCTTTCCCACTGCAAGCGTTTATGTAAAGTGTTCCAGTCTCCTAAGATGTGATACCAGCGATCGAGCCGACGCTGAATTTCTGTTTCATTCAGTGAATCAACGTCAATGATAAATCTTTCTGTATTGAGGCGTTCCCAAAAAAAACTAGCGTTGGCAACAATAGTTGTGAAATTCGCTGGAGACAATGGGATATCTGGTATAGCTACGACTGGATTTTTCATAATGCTAGCTTGCAGTAGAGCAGAGGGACAGGGGAGCAGAGGGGTAGGAAGCAGGAGTTATTTCTTCTCCTTCCTCCTACATCCAGTCTTAATGAAGAATATTGTTAGCTAAGTGCTGAAGTATCAACATTGACCATTTCCTTTAGGACAATCGGTACAACATGACATGTGACTGTGACCGGTGTCAGCCATCATCCCTCCACTAACGCTGAGTAATTCTTCTTCACTCAGTTCGCCAAATTCCATAGATGTTAACTCTGTCAGTACTTGAGACAAGCCTTCAACAGTGAATTTATAACCCTTTTCTGCACCAGCGATCGCTAGCAGCTTAATGGCTTCTGCTTCGTTAGCTGCTGCTGTTAATTTTTGTTGTAGTTGGGCGTTTTGGAGCAGTTCTTTGATTTGGTGTAGCATGATTGTTTTTTCCCTTTTACTTTACTTAATTAAATGGCAGAGATTTTTTGCTTGTCTTATGCGGCGTTCTCTGCGTTTGTGAATATAAATTTAGAGAGAAATAGGGGAGAACTAGGGGAGATAATCGCAATTTGGAAAAATTTTTGTTGACCACCTTATACCCTTACCCTCTTCTTCTCTCCTTTACACCTAGGTTCAATGAAAAATATTGTTGGCTAGTTTTGAAATATCAACATTGACCATTTCCTGCGGGACAATCAGTACAACAGGACATGTGGCCGTGACCGGTGTCAGCCATCATCCCTCCACTGACGCTGAGTAATTCTTCTTCACTCAGTTCGCCAAATTCCATAGATGTTAACTCTGTCAGTACTTGAGACAAGCCTTCAACCGTGAATTTATAACCCTTTTCTGCACCTGCGATCGCTAGCAGTTTGATGGCTTCTGCTTCGTTAGCTGCTGCTGTTAATTTTTGTTGTAGTTGGGTGTTTTGGAGTAGTTCTTTGATTTGTTGTAACATGAGTGTGTTTTCCTTTGTGGTTGGTTTATTAAATGGCAGAAGTTTTTCACTTGTCTTGCGCGGTGTCTGCCTTTCTGAATATGAATTTAGAGAGAAATAGGGGAGAACTAGGGGAGATACTCGCAAAGTTGGAAAAAAATTTTTTTGGTGTCCAAAAGCTGACAAAACTAGCTTATGCAAGACTTTAGACAAGAAATAAATGCCAGAGCTTCTATAGATTTGGAACAGCGAAGGACTTGGTATTCTCCCGTTGCTGATGTTTATTACAATGCAAGAGCGCCCTATCCAAAAGAACTAATCGCTCGGTCTGTCGCTTTAGCACAACTTGACTCAGATGCATCGATTCTTGAAGTTGGTTGTGGCCCGGGAAATGCAACGGTGACTTTTGCTCAATTTGGTTTTTCAATGACGTGTATTGAGCCAAACCATGATTTTTGTCATTTGGCACAACACAACTGCGATCGATATCCAAAAGTTACAATTTGCAATACTTCATTTGAGGAGTGGGAACTAGAAGCAAAACAGTTCAATGCCGTTCTATCTGCCAATGCCTTTCACTGGATACCGCCAGAGATTAGATATGCCAAGGCAGCAGCGGCACTGTGCGATAACGGTTTTTTGATCCTGCTATGGAATCTGACCCCAGAACCGAAATACGAAGTTTACCAAGCGATCGAGGAAGTGTATCAAGCTTATGTGCCCTCCCTTGTTAGATATGAAGGTGCAAAGATTCAAGCGGAGATTTTAAGGGGGTTTGGACAAGAGATTTTAGACTCCAATTGTTTTAAAGAGTTGGTTGTCGAGCAAACTGCCTGTGAAGTCATCTATAGCATTGATGACTACCTCAAGCTTTTGAGTACCTTTCAGAGACTAGAGCCACAAACGAAAGAGTTACTATTTGCAGGATTGCGGGAGAAGCTAGAAAAATTTGGAGATAGCGTACAACTGGAGTTTCTTTCTGCTGTTCATGTTGCGCGTAAGTCTTAAACCATCTGCTCCAGCTAGAAAACACTGGCGACTCTCCACATCTTCTTTATAAAGACAATATGTAGTTTTACTGTAGTTGACATATCCCAGTAATTGGCTAACGATACAATCGCTATATAAAGTCGCTACTACCCTACGGTAGATATCAATACCATATCCTACGGTCAACCTTAGCCTTTGGGTTCACCAATCAATCAAAAAATTTTTAATTTTTAATTTTTAATTTCTGGAGTCGTTGATGAGCGTTGAACAGCTAGAGCAATTGCAAACTACTTTGACTAGGATGCAAGTCACATTGGATGCGATCGCCGATGCTGTAGTCTGGGTTGGCGAAGATGGATGCATCCATTGGTGGAATTCTAATTTTGCAACTTTAGTAAACCAGCCACACAGTTCTATCTTCGGCTCGCAGTTGAATGAGTTGTTACCTTTAGCACTTGCTGGACAACCGATAGCTTTGTCAGCTTACCCTGATGTAAAAATCCACAATGGAGAGTATCAGACAACAAACTACGAATTGCAGCAAGGCGATCGCACCCTCATACTACAAATATCCGGTAGCTGTGCTGGCATAACTGGCGATCGATGTCAATGTGCTGTATTAGTAATTCGGGATATCACGCAGGCTCAACAAGCCCAAGAATCACTGCGAGAAAGTGAGGAACGGTTGCGGACACTGATTAATGCTACACCCGATATTATTTGTTTAAAGGATGGCAAGGGAAGATGGTTAGTGTCAAACCAAGCTAACCTAGAATTTTTGAAGCTAGAAGGAGTTGATTATCAAGGTAAAACTGACGCAGAATTAGCCCAGTTTAGCCATTTTTATGGCGAAACATTGCTTTATTGCGATAAAACAGACGAACAAGCTTGGCAACATGGCTCTATTTATCGCGTAGAGGAAGTTATTCCCCGCCTTGATGGCACAATCAGCAGTGTAGACATGATTAAAATTCCCCTGTTTCACCAGGATGGGAAACGTAAGTGTCTGGTGGTTTTGGGGCGAGATATTAGCGATCGCAAACGAGTAGAAGAAGCATTACAACAAAGCGAACTTCAATATCGGGGTATTTTTGAAGCGATTACTGATGGATTATTTATTACCGACATAGAAACCGAGAAAGTTGTTGCAGTGAATCCGGCTGCTTGCCAAATGCACGGTTACTCTTATGAAGAATTTATCAATTTACATCCATCAGCTTATATTCACCCAAACTCACTGCATGTTTTTCTCAAGTATCTAGAAAAAACTCGAAAGAGTGAGGAATTTTATGGGGAAGCTGTTGATGTCTGCAAAGATGGCACTTTAATTGATGTAGAAGTTAAAGGCACGATTTGCACTTACAATGGTAAGCCACACATCTTGGCAATAGTACGGAATATTAGCGAACGCCGACGTGCGGAAGCGGTTCTTCGAGAGAGAGAAGCACAGTATCGCGATTTGGTGGAAACTGCTAACTGTATCATTCTACGTTGGGATAACAATGCAAATATCAGCTTTTTGAATGACTACGGTCAAAGATTTTTTGGCTTCGACTTGGACGAAATTATCGGACGTAACGTTGTTGGCACAATCGTACCCGAAACTGAAACATCGGGACGAGACTTGCAATGGTTAATGGTTGATATTTGTCAACATCCAGAAAATTATTTATTCAATGAAAATGAAAATATTTGCAAAAATGGCGATCGCGTCTGGATTGTCTGGGCAAATAAACCCGTTTTAGACGAGCAAGGTAATTTAATAGAAATTCTTTCTGTAGGTACAGATGCCACAAAGCGCAAGCAAGCAGAAGAAGCATTAAGCCGCAGCGAACTCAAATATCGCAATATTTTTGAAACCTCCCAAGTAGGTATTATTCGCAACCGCAAACACGATGGCTTGATTATCGATGCCAACCAACATGCTGCTTGTATCCTAGGTTATCCATCTGCTACCGAATTAATTAACAAACATTCCACAAGTGAATTTTATGTTAATCCGAGCGATCGAGCGCAGGTATTAGCGGAGTTAGAAGCTGTCGGAGAAGTTCGCAATTTTGAACTCCCCATGCGTCGCCCAGATGGTTCTTTAGTTTGGTTATTGCTGTCACTACGCTTCAACCCTGAAGAATCTTGTTTGGATTCCGTCTTTACAGATATTACAGATCGCAAGCAGCAAGAACAGGCTTTACGCTTGATTATCGAGGGTACCGCAGCTAAAACAGGTGATGAATTCTTCAATTCCTGCGTGCGTTATTTAGCTGAGGTCTTGCAAGTTCAGTACGCCGTAGTCACCGAGTTTGTTGATGAAACAAAAACTAGAGTTCGCAGTTTGGCATTTTGGTGTGGTGATGCCCTTGGCGAAAAAGTAGAGTACAGTGTGGACGGCACTCCTTGTCAACGTAGCTTACAAGGCAACCTGTGCCACTATCCCCAAGGACTAAAAGCCGCTTTTCCTGAAGATAAATATTTAGCAAAGATGAATGCTGAGAGTTTTTTCGGCGTTCCCTTGACCAATTCATTTGGTGAGATTTTAGGACATCTGGCAGTCATCGACACCAAACCCATGAAGCACGATCCCGGACGGGAACTGATTGTAAAAATCTTTGCTGCCCGTACTGGTGCCGAATTAGAACGCAAACGGGCAGACGAAGCTATCCAGCGTCGCGCTCAAGCTGAAAGTTTACTCAGCAGTATCTCGCGGCAATTTGTTGACCAAGATTTAGATACGGCCATTGATTTTACGCTGAGTGCGATCGCCCAATTTATTCATGCCGAAAGATGCTGCATTTTTGAGCTATCCCCAGAGACAAGTGTAGTTTACGTGGTTAATGAATGGTGTGCAACTAGTATTCAACCATTAACCAGCGATGCCAGAAGCGGCGATTTAAAAATGTTCCCTCTGATGTCTCCCATCCTAGCAGGCAAGAATTTCGTCGTCCCACGCGTTGCTGATTTGCCAGTCGATGCTGTTGAGAGAATACTGTTTGATAGTCAGTCGATTAAATCTGCACTCGGCGTACCGATGATTCATTCTGATAAAGTCGTCGGGTTTATTGGCGCGGACATTGTTCGCTACACGAAAAACTGGACTCAAGAAGATATTAATATCTTGAAACTAGTCGGGGAAATAATTGCGATCGGTAGAGCTAGGCATCAAGCAGAAGAAGCGCTGAGAGTTGCCAAAGAAGCTGCTGAAACCGCCAACAGAGCGAAAAGTGCTTTTTTGGCTAACATGAGTCATGAACTCCGCACGCCGCTAAATGCTATCTTAGGTTTTGCCCAGTTAATGGAGCGAGACGCTGCTCTCAAATCGAACCAGCGTGAATCTTTGGCTACCATAAACCGTAGTGGAGAACACTTACTGAATTTGATTAATGATGTCCTAGAAATGTCAAAAATCGAAGCTGGGCACATCGTTTTTAATCCAGAAGACTTCGACCTGCATCTGCTATTGCAAACACTACAAGCAATGTTCCAAGTACGGGCAGGAGCAAAGCAATTGTTTCTCAGATTTGACATTGCTGCCGATCTCCCTCGATACATTCAGACAGATGAAGGCAAACTCCGTCAGGTTCTTATCAACTTGCTGGGTAACGCCGTGAAGTTTACCCAGAGTGGGGGAGTAACTTTGCGGGCGAGGCTGGGGACTGAGGGACAAGGGAGACAAGGAGAGAAGTCGCAAGGAGGGTTTCCCTCCGGGCGAACTTCGGAGGGACAAGGGGACAAGGGGACAAGGCGAGTTACAGACTTACGCCTAATCCCCAATCCCCAGTACCCAATCCCCAGTACCCAATCCCCAGTACCCAATCTCCAATCTCCAGCACCCAATACCCAATCCCTAATCTTTGAAGTCGAAGACACAGGACGGGGGATAGCACCTGAAGAAATGGATAACCTGTTTCAGCCTTTTGTCCAGACAAGCAGCGGTATCCAAATGAAGGAGGGCACTGGATTGGGACTGACTATCAGCCGTCAATTTGTTCGGTTATTGGGTGGTGATATTCGCTTTACTAGCACCCTTGGACAAGGATCGACTTTTAGCTTTGAGGTGCAAGTAACTTTAGCCGAACCATTGGCAGTTACACCAAAGTTGGCTAAGGGACGTGTACTGAAGTTGGCAGCAGATCAGCCACCTTACCGCGTTCTAGTAGTGGACGATCGCCAAGAAAACCGCGACTTAATCTTACAACTTTTAGGCAGCGTTGGTTTTGAGATGAATTCTGCTAGTAACGGGCAAGAAGCGATCGCTTTATGGCAAACTTGGCAACCCCACTTGATTTGGATGGATATGCGGATGCCCGTAATGAATGGCTACGAGGCAACCAAAGAAATTAGAGCTAGGGAAAGTAGTACAGATAATTTACCCATCCCTAATTTCCGCACCGTAATCATTGCCTTAACTGCCAGTGCCTTTGAAGAACAAAGAGCAAGTATCTTGTCCGCAGGTTGTGATGATTTAGTTCGCAAGCCATTCCGGGAGCAAGTGATTTTTGAAAAGATTGCCGAACATTTGCCGGTGCGTTATCTCTACGCCCAAGAAAACTGCGAAGATGAAATAGATAACAAGCAAGAGAATTTGGACTCTTCTATCTTGGATATGCGTGCGATCGCACATATGCCTACTGAATGGATAGCAGAACTTAATCAGGCAGCCGTTGAAGTTGATGCTGAGCGAATTTTCCAACTCATAGAGCAAATTCCTCCAACTCATTCTGTCTTAGCAGAAAAACTGACAAATTTAGTGCGTTGCTTCTGCTTCGATGAAATTCTCGATCTGATTGAAGGGGATTTGTAACAGGCTAAGCCTCCATTTCATACCCTTTTATAGCAATTTTCAGGTATAGTTCGACTTCATTTAAATCTGACCTTAGATTGATGTTCTGTTTCAATAAAAGGTTAAAGCTGTTTATTAACTAAGTAAGTAAACATAATTAATTACATAATACAGGTTGCAATGTAGACATAAGTTTACATCTGTCTACTTCTTCAATTAATTGCTCCTTATATTGTTAAAAAGGGAGTTCAATGGTGGCACATAAAACCATTGTCATTGGTGCGGGACTGGCTGGACTGAGTGCAGCTTATGAACTGGTAAAAGCAGGCTGTGATGTCCAAGTGTTTGAGGCACAACAGCGTGTGGGTGGTCGAGTTTATACTGCTCAAATGAGCGGCGGACAGTACGGCGAATTAGGTGCTGAGTTTGTTGACGAGAACCATACTGCTGTTAAGGACTACATAGCCAAATTTGACCTCAAACTTGATTTAGCTTGCCAATTTCCTCATGACCTTTACTGGTTGATTGACGGCATACTCTGCAATCGTAACTCTTTGAGTTCAACACAAAGTATCGCTTTAGATAGTTTATATGCAGAGTTACAAACCTTAGTCGATCGGCAACAAGACCCGCTACTGTCCCTTGATGAATGGTTAGAAGCAAAAGCATTTGCACCATTTGCCAGTCGAATTGCACAGTTACAAGCCCACTCGTTATTTGCAACAGATGCAGAACTGATTGGCCCAGGCTTCTTTGCTTATCCTGGTGGTGATAGCAGTGTCAATATGCGAATTCGTGGTGGTAGTTCTCGTCTGGTCGATGCCATAGCTAAATATTTGGGAAAGCGAGTTCATATTGGTAATCCCGTTCGTCGCATTCAGCAAACAGGTAACACTGCGATCGTCAATGTCGAGACAGCAAAAGGTTTTGTTGAAATTGTAGCTGATAGTGCGATCGCCACAATTCCCTGGAATATGTTACGTCATATTTCATTGGAGATACCAATTGTTGAGGCACAGAAAGAAGCAATTTTTAATCTGCAATATGGTAGTGCAGTCAAGACGCTATTACAATATTCCAAGCGCTTTTGGTCACAGCCTAACTTTGGGATTGTCTTGCTTGAGGGTGATTATCAAGCTATTTGGGAGCCAACTTTTGCTCAGACGGGAACGAGAAAGATTCTTTCCTGCTTTAGTGGGGGTACTCCCAGTTTAAATCTGGCTCAGTCGGTACGTAATTTAGCTGAGGAAGCTGTACGTACTATCTACCCTGATGCGCTTGACACTATCGATTTTGTCTCTTATGACTGGAGTGCTAATGAGTGGATAAGAGGAGCCTACTGCTACTTTGGACCAGGAGACTTAAATCGCTTTAACCCATATTTAACCTTGCCTGCTGGTCGAGTTTTATTTGCTGGAGAACATACTGCCCCTGTGGAGTTCCGTGGTTATATGGAAGGTGCAATCCGCAGTGGACAGCGTGCTGCACAACAAGTTCTGAAGCTGCAATCTACAGAAGAGATTGAACGCTCAAATCCTTCAAGGTGATGGTGAAGTTACGCTGTTCTGCTTTAGCAATGAATGAAACGATCGCTTCACATGCCACAGCAACGGTTAACATTACTAAGTTTCGTGCTAAGGGATAATCACAAACATCATCATTTACATCGGAAGGAACGCGATAAAAGTCATTCCAAATCACTTCTGCATAATCAGTTGATAACCCAGCATGAAGACAAGGAATGCTAAATTGCTCGGCATAATCTTTCACTGCCTGACGTGCCATGCTGTTGTCAAAGACATCGACAATTAGCTGGCTATCTTTGAGCAGTTGGGTTGTATTTGCTGGTGTCAATTCCTTTGTCTTGGCATCAACTTTAGTACCAATTGCCCGATATAAATTGTTTGCCAGAATTTTCGCCTTAAATGCTCCGACATCGGAACGGTAGTAAGGCTGGGTGGAAAGATTACGCTCGTCAATGCGATCGCGATCGATGACTGTAAGTTTGTCAAAACCAGACCGAGCTAAGTTTTCCGCAATGTTAGCTCCTAATGCTCCAGCCCCACAAATTGTTATAGGATAGTTCTTCAGCTTTGCCATCACAGCATTGGTGCGGTAAAGCTGTTCGTGAAAAAAGATACTCATAATAATTCGTAATTCGTAATTCGTAATTCGTAATTAATTAGTCTTGTTGTTCCATCACACCCACTAAGGATTGCAAATCAAAATCGCGATCGCGTCCACTCAGACAAATGCCAGAACTAACAACAGTCAAGTCAGTTTTAGCAATCGCACTACTGTGGCGAAAACCATCAGCAGTTGTCCAATCGACTGTCCAGTAATCACCGCGATCGTGGAATTGGCGTAATTCACCACCGCCTAGCTGCAATGCTTTTCTCAGTCGTTTTTCATCCTGTTGGGGTTGAGTAAAGCCGTCAATAGGCCGAGTTGCTAATTCATAGACTGTGCGGATTTCTGGAGTCATGCCTTTGAACTGCAATTCCTCAACAGAAGTGAGTTGCTTAATTGCAGATTCCAGAGTTTCAACAATTGCCGGATCGGTACGGCGATCTACTTCCTCAAACCAGCATGACTGTCCATTCCAACGGGCTATGATTTGCTCAAAGGCAACACCTTCGGTTACTAGATGGACTGCGATCGGCTTAACCACCTTCAACCGTTGATGCATATCTGCTTCATTCACAGGGTATGCTAACCAAGTTTGTCCCCGCAGTTGGTGTGTTAATCGCAGCCGGATTTGGGAAAAGTGTTGCAGGTATTCCGCAATCTGGGGCAAGTCTGCTTCTTCCACAACCTTTGCTGTCTTCTCATCCACAGGCTGAAAGATGCCCCAACCTTCAAATTTACTAGGCTTTGGCGTGAAGGTGTAGACCATCCCTGCTACCCGTGTGCGAACTCGTCCACCTTTGACACAAGGCGCAAGGAATTGGGTAGCGCACAACTGTGCTTCTGCGAGCGCAATTTGGTTGATTAGCTTACGGATGTCAGCCATAAATAATACCAATTTTTCAAAATCAGGCTACAGATGCGACCTCACAAACCCAGATAAAATCTAACTTTTTTAATTACGAATTACGAATTACGAATTAAAATTCTACGTGCAAGTTGGTGGAGCATTGCGTGTTCTCAGTTACTAGAGGGACTCCGCTGGTGAGTTGTTACACACTCTTTCAAAGATGGCTACTTCTAAGCCCACTTTCCAGGTTCTTCGTACTCCCCGTTCACACACGCCCACTGCATTTGGCAGTGTTACCTTTCCTCTCGTACTAGTATGTAGGCTCCACAAGTTGGGGCACGCAGGGTTATATACTACATGATACTACAAAAGTGGCAGAGATGAAAACAGAGATTTTGCAGTAGAGCGATCGCGGTTTTTCATATATCGTTCAACAGCCAATCGCATATAAAATAACGAATAAATTCAAGCTCAATCCTTTTGATGGCAGAATATGACAACCTTTGTAAAATACTCGCAGAAAAATACCCTCTTGATTTTACCCGTTGGTTATTAAATCAAGAACCGCGAAAAATTGAAATTTTAAAAACCGAATTGAGCATCGAACCCACACACGCTGACTCAGTTACATTCCTACAAACGGAAAATCGAATTTTACACCTGGAATTTCAAACTATTATCAAATCACAAAAACCAATTGCTCTCAGGATGCTAGATTATTACGTTAGATTGACACGTAAATATCAAGTTCCAGATAGATGATTTGGATTGTAGCAGAACTATTATCTTCGACTACACATCGTTCGGTGTAGCCTGAAACAATACTGTCACAGTATTGTTCGATCCAAACTTGACAGTAAATAGATTGAGCCAAAGCCATCCCTTAACTAAACAGCGATCGCAGCCAGTTTGAATTTTAGATTTTTGCGATCGGTTATGGCGATCGCTGCATCTGGAATATAGATCGAGTTGATTTAGTAAGCAAAATGCTTAAATGCTTTCTCAATATGCCTAATTGCTTTCTCATTTTGGTGTTTTCCGCAAGCAAACGGCAGATTACTTTCTCAATTTACATGTGTGCTAACTCATTAGCGTAATTCTCGCACTCATGACAGCGATCGCGCTTATAGCAAAAGGCTTTGAAGGCAACCTAGTACTAAATTTAACCAATAATCGCTTGGGCAGCTGCTTCATCAGTAATTAGTCCTGTAATTAACTTGCCATGCAGAGCAGCTAAAATAGCCTCCGCCTTTTTCACACCGCCTGCCACACCAATAATCAGTCGATGAGCTGGTTGTTCGAGCGCTACACTGGCAACCCGGCTGTTCGTTCCCTGTTGTAGCAACACTCCATAACGATCGTAAGCCCAACCTGCAATTTCTCCTACTGCTCCAAGTTCAATCAATTCAGCCACCTCATCGTCATTGATGAAGCCGTCTTGATGTAACGGGGCATTCCAGGCAATGTGACTAATTCCAACAAACGTTGCTCTGGCTTGTTCTGCAAGAGTTTTGACGGCGATAAACGATCGCTGTGTCTGCAAGAGTTCTCGTTCTTCAATGCTAGTCGTCACAACCGGAGTCGGTACTGGGTAAGCTTGGGAACCGACGCGATCGGATAAATGCATGACTACTTCGTGGCGACCTGCACGCCCACAGTGGGACATGTTCCCAATGATTGAAACAATTTTATGCTGGGGTTGATTCATTGAGGGTATCTGTTCTACCATTGCTCGCAATGTGCGACCTGAAGATAACGCCAGTATGGTTGGAGTTTTCGCGAGCAGGTAAGCTTCTAAGTGGGTGGCAGCACATACACCAATTCCATTAAATGTATCACCGCTGCCTGCGTCAGTTGGTACTACTTCACAAAGTGACAGACCAAACCGATCTCTTAACGATTCAGCCAAAGCAATGCATTCACTTAGAGGATGATCGAGCCGAAATTTAATCAATTTTTCACTGACCGCCAGTGCCACTAGGCGTTGTGCAGCTTGCCGGGACACATTGAGCTTTGCTGCAATTTCTTCTTGTGTATTGCCAGCGATGTAATAGAGCCAAGCAGCACGAGCGGCTAGGTCTAATTTGCGCGCCCTCAGTGGCAAGCCAGCTTTGCTGGCATCGCGCTGTTCCAAGAAAGGTTGTCCCATATCCTACCTTTAAGAACTATGTATCTACCAAAAGAATAATTGCATAATTTTGAATATATGCCCAAAGGCATACTTTTTGCCCGATATTGGCTAAAGAAGGGCTGCTCTTAGGCTCTTGAAGCTCTTGAGGTAGTGCTTAAGAAAGAGTTAATGCCTAAATAGGGTTTACTTCCCCTGCTCCCCCCGCTCCTCTTCTTCCCCTGCTCTCTTCATTGACCACCAGTAACCTCCAAGTTAAACCCAGTAATGTAGCTTGCCTCTTCGCTCATCAAAAATGCAACTCCATTCGCCACCTCTTCCAAACTGCCTAAACGGCGCATTGGCACTGAATTAATCATCTGTTGCTCAACCACCTTAGGATCGGCATCAAAGTACTGCGACCCCACTGCTGCTTGCAGTTCTGTTTGCCGCGTCCACATAAAACCAGGGCCAATGAGCGCAGGTGAAAGCGCATTCACCCGAATGCCGTAAGGAGCCAAGTCTTTTGCTGCTGTCTGAGTCATTCCAATCACCGCAAACTTGGAAGCGGCGTATGCCAACATATTTGGCGGCCCAACTACCCCTGCATAGCTTGCCATATTAACGATCGCACCTCCACCGACATCGCGTAGGTGCTGTGCAGCAGCTTTGAGAATATGGA
The DNA here is from genome assembly GCF_034531165.2 of Dendronalium sp. ChiSLP03b. NCBI lineage: Bacteria > Bacillati > Cyanobacteriota > Cyanophyceae > Nostocales > Nostocaceae > Dendronalium > Dendronalium sp. ChiSLP03b. Next base: position 20,292 of record NZ_JAVRBR020000102.1, read on the forward strand.
AAACGCCAACAACGTTAATATTGATAACCTTTTGAAAATCATCCTCAGGATATTCGTCTGTTTTGGCAAATGCTCCTTGATAGCCCGCATTATTAAATACATAGTCAATCCGCCCAAGCTGCTCTACAGCACCAGTAAAGGCTTTGGCAACATCATCAAAAGCCGTAACATCACAGCGAAAGGTGCCGACTGGAACGTTGTAACTTTTGAGTTCCTTAGCCACTTCTGCCATTTTCGGTTCATTCAAATCTAGTAGGGCTACGCCTGCGCCATTAGCAGCAAAACGATGTGCAGTTGCTTTGCCAATATCTCCTGCACCGCCAGTAATCAGGATGGTCTTGCCTGCAAACTGATAAGTTGCTTTCGCTGTCATATTTTCAACCTTTTATTGAAGAATTGTTGCAAATGCCAGTGATGGAAATGAGATTGGTATGATTTCTATTATTGAGCTTTTGCCCAAAATTAGAGCATAAAATCAAAAATTTAAGTAGTTAGGTTTTTTATTTGAAAGGAGTCATGCGATGCGTATCCCCCGCTTCGCTAAAGTGCTGGTTGCATTTCTCGCTGGAGTGATGCTGGTGCAACTTCTACATGCCTGTTCGCCGCAATCGCAAGCCGCAGAGAAAACTACACTGACGATCGCCACTGTTAATAATGGCGACATGGTAGTTATGCAAGGGCTTTCTCGCAAGTTCGAGGAAGCTAATCGTGATATTCAACTGCGATGGGTGGTGCTAGAAGAGAATGTCTTGCGCCAACGCACAACTACAGATATTGCTAGCCAAGGTGGTCAATTCGATGTCCTGACGATCGGTTCTTATGAAACACCAATCTGGGCTAGGCGGGATTGGTTAAGACCTTTGAATCTAGGCGCAAACTACGACGTGAATGACCTGCTCAAACCCATACGCGAAGGACTTTCCAACAATGGCAAACTTTATGCTGTGCCATTTTATGGGGAAAGTTCCATGCTGTACTATCGAAAAGATTTGTTTGAGAAAGCCGGGATTACAGTTCCCGAACAGCCAACCTATCCCCAAATCAGAGAATGGGCAAGCAAAATTCATAATCCAGCCAATGGAGTTTACGGAGTTTGCCTGCGCGGAAAACCCGGTTGGGGTGAAAACATGGCATTTGTTTCCACGTTGGTCAATACCTATGGCGGACGGTGGTTTGATATGAAGTGGCAACCAACGATTAATACTCCTGCTTGGAAAGAAGCGATCGCTTTTTATGTCGATCTGCTCAACAAATACGGGCCGCCAGGAGCCAGTTCCAATGGATTTAATGAAAATCTAGCATTATTCTCAACAGGTAAATGCGGTATGTGGGTAGATGCAACCGTTGCCGCAGGACTGTTATCCAATCCCAAAGAATCCCAAGTGTATAACAAAGTGGGCTTTGCCCGTGCGCCAATTGAAAAATATCCCAATGGCTCAAATTGGCTCTGGGCTTGGGCGCTAGCTGTTCCAAAAACCTCCAAATCACCGGAAGCCGCTCAGAGGTTTGTTGCTTGGGCAACCTCCAAAGAATACATCCAACTAGTTGCCAAAGAAAATGGCTGGGTTGCTGTACCACCAGGAACTCGGACTTCCACCTATGAAAATCCCAACTATCGTAAAGCTGCACCCTTTGCCCAAATCGTGTTGAGAGCAATCCAATCTGCTGATGTTACCCGTCCATCCGCAGAACCAACTCCGTATAAGGGAGTTCAATACGTTGATATTCCAGAATTTCAGGCGATTGGTACTTCAGTCGGGCAAACCTTGGCAGCAGCATTGACTAATCGGACTTCAGTAGACCAAGCGTTGCAGCGATCGCAGAGATCCACTGAACGCTTCATGAAACACACAGGTTATATCGAGTAAAAAGATTTCTCTGTGTCTCTGTGTCTCTGTGGTGAAAAATTAATTTATTTAACCACAGAGGCGCAGAGAACACAGAGTAGTTACCCACAAAACTTTCACATAGATTATGTCTTCTTCATTAGCGGTAAAACCTCAACACGAAACGCCACCACCCGCCAGGCAAAGAACTAGGCGACAAGTGTCAACCTTACCCCTGGTTGCACCTTCGGTCGTTGTCCTATTGCTGTGGATGATTGTGCCTCTGGTGATGACTCTATGGTTTTCCTTTCAGCGGTATAACTTGCTGAACCCAGATGCACGCAAATTCATCGGGATTGAAAATTTCACGTTCATCCTCAGTGACTCTGCTTTATGGACATCGATCGCCATCACGATCGTTTTAGTTGTTTCAGTTCTAGTAATCACAATCGGTCTGGGCACACTTCTAGCCGTTCTATTTGACCAAGACTTTTACGGTCGTGGGATTGCGCGGGTATTGGTGATATCTCCATTTTTCGTCATGCCCACAGTCAGCGCCTTGATCTGGAAAAATATGCTGATGCATCCGGTAAATGGGCTGTTTGCTCAAATTACAAGAGGCTTGGGTTTGGGGGCAATTGATTGGTTTACCAGCGTTCCCCTGCTTTCCATCATCATTATTGTCTCCTGGGAATGGCTGCCCTTTGCGTTGCTAATTTTATTGACCGCCATTCAGTCACTCGATCGCGACCAGTTAGAAGCAGCGCGGATGGATGGTGCAAATGCGATCGCTCTATTTCGTTTCGTCATGCTACCTCATCTTAGCCGCGCCATTTCTGTGGTCGCCATGATTGAGACAATTTTCTTCCTTACTATCTTTGCAGAAATCTTTGTTACCACAGGCGGCGGGCCAGGACTAGCAACCACTAACCTCGCCTATTACATCTTCTTGAAAGCCTTGCTGGAATTTGATGTCGGCGGCGCGTCAGCTGGTGGATTAATTGCCGTTATCCTTGCCAATATCGTGGCAATCTTCTTGATGCGTAGTGTTGCTCGTAATTTGGATACCTAACGCCAAGTCTCCAAAATCAAGCTACCAACGCAAACCTAATTACGAATTACGAATTAGCATTATGGCACGTAAAACCTCGAAGCGCTGGCTATGGACATTGCTTGGCTGGCTTGTGGCTTGCATCTTGTTTTTCCCAATCTTCTGGATGTTTCTCACCAGTTTCAAAACGGAAGTTGCAGCAGTTTCCACTCCTCCTCAGTTATTTTTCCAACCAACATTGGAAAACTATGTTGCCATCCAAAACCGGGCAAATTATTTTAATTATGCGTTTAACAGCGTAGCGATTTCCCTCGGAGCAACTATACTCGCGCTACTTCTTGCTGTACCTGCCGCTTACGCAATGGCATTCTTCCCCACAAAACGCACCAAGGGAACTCTGCTGTGGATGCTGTCTACGAAAATGCTGCCACCTGTCGGCGTACTAGTTCCAATTTACATTTTGTGTCGTAACTTTGGCTTACTAGATACCCGCATCGGTTTGATTATCATTTATACCTTAATTAATTTGCCGATTGTCGTCTGGATGATCTACAGCTTCTTCAAAGAAGTTCCTAAAGATATTCTCGAAGCCGATCGCATGGATGGAGCAACCACTCAGCAAGAACTTATTCATGTATTGCTGCCGCTAGCACTGCCTGGAATTGCATCCACTGCCTTGCTCTCGATTATTTTGTCATGGAACGAAGCATTTTGGAGCCTGAATTTAACAACAGCAGATGCAGCACCACTTACAGCCTTTATTGCTTCGTTTTCCAGCCCTCAAGGATTATTCTGGGCAAAACTTTCAGCAGCATCAACACTGGCGATCGCACCAATTCTCATCTTTGGTTGGCTGAGTCAACGGCAATTAGTCCGAGGTCTGACCTTCGGTGCAGTGAAATAAGGCAGTTCCAAATAAAAAAATATCCCAAAACAAACGCAAAAATCCCCTCCATTTCTCCTCTCTCTGTGTTCTCTGCGTCTCTGTGGTTCGTAATTCATTTCTTGGAAATCCTAAATCAACACAGAAGTTCTTAAACCACACTCCTCTCTACGCGAGAAAAAAACTGAAACCCTTTAATGGAAACAATTTATGTCAACAGTTGCTTTAAGAAATATCCATAAAACCTACGCCGACACAGAGATCATCAAAGGCATCGATCTCGATGTGGGCGATCGCGAGTTTGTTGTTTTCGTCGGCCCCTCCGGTTGCGGAAAATCAACCTTACTCCGCATGATAGCTGGACTAGAAGAAATCTCTTCCGGCGATTTGCTCATCGATGGGCAGAAAGTCAATGACATACCACCCGATAAACGCGGATTGGCAATGGTGTTTCAAACTTACGCCTTATATCCCCACATGACAGTGGCAGAGAATATGGCGTTTAGCCTCCGGCTTGCAGGTATGCCGAAAGCCCAGCGGTATGAAAGAGCGCGTGAAGTCGCCCGCATCCTGCAATTAGAGCCACTCTTGAACCGGAAGCCCAAAGAATTATCGGGAGGACAACGGCAGCGGGTGGCAATTGGTCGCGCTTTGGTGCGTAATCCCAAAGTATTTTTGTTTGATGAGCCACTGTCTAACCTGGATGCTTCTTTGCGGGTGCAAATGCGGATCGAGCTTGCTAGCTTACACGACAGCCTGCAAGCCACGATGATTTACGTCACTCACGATCAAGTTGAGGCAATGACCCTCGCTGACAAAATTGTGGTATTGCAAGGCGGCATCATCGAACAAGTGGGTTCTCCCTTGGAACTGTACCACCATCCCCGCAATCTATTCGTCGCCGGATTTATTGGTTCACCGAAAATGAACTTTATCCCGGTCACGGTGTCAACTGTCAATGACTCTGGAACAACAGTCAGACTCCCTGGTGATGCAACCGTAATGATTCCAGTGCAGCCCAAAACCCTGTCGGTTGGAGATAGAGCAACATTAGGAATTCGCCCCGAACATCTGCGGCTCGATGGCAGTAACCCAAGTGTCAATGGTGAAGTACTAGTTGTAGAACGATTGGGCGGAGAAACCTATCTCTACATCAAGATTGCAGGTGGTGATACCATCATCGTGCAGACAGACGGAGATAATCCCGCCCAATTGCATGATTACGTTCCTATTCACATTAACGGTGAGCTTTGCCATTTGTTCGATCGAGACGGTGAAACCATTCCCAAAGCTCGTCGTCACCACCTAACCCTTAATGAATCCCATGAACAGCAATATCAGCCAAGGCTCAGCAATCAAGCTGAATAAAGCATCCCTATCTCGTTTAGGAAATAACGTCCGAGTACCTAATTACGATCGCCATCAAATTACTAACGGCATTGTCCATATCGGTGTGGGTGGGTTCCATCGCGCACATCAAGCGTTATACCTGGATAATTACTTTCATCAAAATCCCGGTAGTGAATGGGGAATCTGCGGAGTTGGGCTACTGGAATTCGACAAACGAATGCGGGATGCACTGAATTCGCAAGATTGTTTGTATACCTTAGTGGAAAAGTCACCAGCAGGCGATCGCGCTCGTGTGATTGGAGCAATTACAGAATATCTGTTTGCCCCAGATAACCGTCAGGCAGTAATTGACACCTTAGCAGATCCCAAATGCCGCATTGTCACCCTCACCATTACCGAAGGTGGTTACTACTATATTGAAGGTAGCGGTGAATTTGATGCCAATCACACAACAATTCAGTACGATTTGCAGCATCCTGATGAACCAATTGGCGTATATGGCTTTTTAACAGCAGCCCTCGATCGCCGCCGTCAACAGGGAATTGTACCATTTACTATATTGTCCTGCGACAACTTGCAAGGTAACGGCAACATTGCCCGTAAAATGTTAACTGCATTTGCCGAAATGCAAAACCCAGAATTAGGACATTGGGTAGCCGAACAGGTAGCCTTTCCTAACTGCATGGTCGATCGCATTACTCCTGCCACAACCGCAGCCGATATCAAAATGGTGGCGGAACAGTTTAATATTGATGATGCCTTTCCAGTTGTTGCCGAACCGTTTCTTCAGTGGGTAGTCGAAGACAATTTCTGTGCGGGTAGACCCGATTGGGAATCAGTTGGCGTACAAATGACCAGCGATGTTCATCCCTACGAGATGATGAAAATCCGGCTATTGAACGCCAGTCACTTGTTAATTGGCTATCTCGGCTCTTTGGCAGGTTACACCTACGTTCATGAGGTGATGGCAGATCCATTAATCCGGCAAGCCGTCGATAATTTGATGGCAGAAGTCACGCCCACACTCCAATCTGTACCAGGGATTGATTTAGATAATTATAAAAAGACCTTAATTGAACGCTTTGCCAATCCTAAGATTCGGGATCAACTGCCGCGTCTTTGCCTCAATAGCTCCGCCAAAATGCCAAAATTTGTTTTAGGCTCAGTTCGTGACGCGCTACGCCAAGGTGGGGCAATTGATTACATGAGCCTAACGGTTGCTGCTTGGTTCCGTTATCTGAATGGAAACGATGACCAAGGTAAAGCCATTGCCATTGACGATCCAATAGCAGGTACTTTGACTCAACTAGCTCGTTCTAGTGATTCCGATGCCAAACCATTGCTCAACCTCACTGAGATTTTTGGCGATTTATCACAGTCGTCACCTTTTGTCGATGCAGTTACGAACCATTTACGCAGATTGTATGAGTTTGGAGCTAAAGAAACATTAGCCCGATTCTGACAGGAAACTTAACCAACCTCTTTTCTCTGTGTCCTCTGTGGTTTAATTTATCGAACCACAGAGGCACAGAGATCGCAGAGAGAAAATATATAGGGCCTTGCCGATCGTAACTTGGGAGGGACAATTGATAGATATCGTAGTTGGCTTAGACTTGGGTACAGGAGGAGTAAGAGCGATCGCAATTGACCTGCAAGGGCAAATTATCGCTCAAGCAACCAGAAGCTATCCCCTATTAACTCCACAACCCGGTTGGACGGAACAAAACTCATCGGATTGGGTCGAAGCCAGTTTAGATGCTCTGTTAGATGTTACTCAACAGCTAAACGGACACCAAGCAATTGCCCTCGGTTTATCTGGACAAATGCATGGTATGGTTCCTCTCGATACCCAAGGCAAAGCAATTAGACCAGCAATTTTGTGGAACGACCAACGCACGGGTAAAGCTGTTGCTGAGATTGAAGCGACTATTCCCCATCAAGAATTAATCCAGCGCACTGGAAATCCGGCAATTACTGGCTTTCAACTGCCAAAGCTCCTATGGTTGCGGACTGAAGAACCACAAGCCTATACTCGGTTGTGGCAGATTCTTTTGCCCAAAGATTATTTAGGATACGTGCTAACTGGCTCGACGGTCACAGAACCATCTGATGCGTCTGGTGTTGGCTGTCTCAATCTAGCAAATCAGCAATGGGATACAGATATTCTCCATGCTCTTGATATCAACCCAGCATTGTTCCCTCCAGTCATAGAATCGACCGCGATCGCTGGTCGGCTAAAATCAGAAATAGCCGCCCGCGTGGGTTTACCTGTGGGATTACCTGTGGTCGCAGGCGGAGGTGACAATGCAGCAGCAGCCATCGGTTTAGGCATCTCATCGAGCAACCTAAACCGAGGTAGTTTGAGTATTGGCACATCGGGAGTTATCTTTGCACCGTGCGATCGCCCAATTCCCGATCCCCAAAGTCGGGTACATTTGTTCTGTCATGTGGATGGTGGCTATCATCTGCTGGGAGTAACGCTGGCGGCAGGTGGTTCTCTGCGTTGGTATCGAGATACATTTGCACCGCATATATCTTACACCGAGCTGATGGATATGGCAGAGCGATCGCAGTCTGGAGCGCGTGGTGTTTTATTTCTGCCCCACCTTGCAGGAGAACGCAGTCCCCACCTCGATCCAGATACTCGCGGTGCTTTCGTGAATCTGTCATTAGCTCATACACAACCAGATATAACTCGTGCTGTGTTGGAAGGGGTTGCATTCAGCTTGCGCGAGGCGTTGGAGGTAATTAGTGCGATCGCTCCCGTTCATCAACTCTTAGCAACGGGTGGAGGCGCACGCTCTAATATCTGGTTACGAATTTTGGCAGATGTTTTGCAAACAGAACTGATTGCTCCCAAAGCCGAAGAAGGAGCTGCTTACGGAGCAGGTATTTTGGCAATGGTGGGAATTGGTGCTTACCCCAATTTAGAAGCTGCACTTAAGATCTGCGCTCAGGATAGTAATGTGGTACAACCGCAGGCAAATCCTTTGTATGAAGCAGGGTTTAAGCGCTACAAGCTACTTTACGATACCTTGAAAGCTGTTCGTTGACAGAACACCATCGCCAAAAGTAGATTACATATTTTAGATAAATTAGAGCCTACCTCTACCAAGAATCTTTTTGCGTAAGTCCTGTTAAGGTTAAACTCATATATTGCAAGAGATAACTTTTACCCTCATGACTGGAGAGCTAAACTTTGGGAATAGAACTACGCAGTTTCGTATTTCTCGACAGCCTGCAACCTCAACACGCAGCATATATAGGAACAGTAGCCCAAGGTTTCTTGCCATTACCAGGAGATACATCACTGTGGATTGAAATCTCCCCTGGTATCGAAATTAATCGCATTACCGATGTCGCGCTCAAAGCTGCCTCTGTCCGTCCAGGAGTACTGGTAGTTGAACGCCTGTACGGTCTATTAGAAGTTCATTCTGCCTCTCAAGGGGAAACGCGAGCTGCTGGTCAAGCGATTTTGGCAACATTAGGAGTCCGAAAAGAGGAATGTCTGAAACCGCGTGTTGTTTCTACCCAAATTATCCGCAACATTGATGCTTACCAAACACAACTCATTAATCGCACGCGACGCGGACAGCTACTATTAGCAGGACAAACGCTGTATGTATTAGAAGTTGAGCCTGCTGCTTACGCCGCACTGGCTGCCAATGAAGCAGAGAAAGCAGCAGCGATTAATATCCTTGAGGTACAAGCTGTAGGCAGCTTTGGACGGCTGTACTTAGGCGGACAAGAACGCGATATTCTTGCTGGTGCAGCGGGAGCGTTAACGGCGATTGAAAGTGTAGCTGGTCGGGTAAATCACCAAGGGCGCAACGAATAAAGGAGAGAAAATGGCAAATCGAGAGCATCTAGCTTTACTGAAAGCTGGTGCAGTCACATGGATTGAGTGGAGAAAGAAAAATCCCCAGATTGAACCAGACCTGAGTGCCGCAAATTTGCAAGGTGATAACCTCAGAGGTGCAAACCTCCAAGGGGTAAACTTGAATAGGGTGGATCTAAGTAATTCTTTACTCGTACGAGCCAATCTTAGCGGTGCTGACCTCGGTGGCGCTAACCTTTATAGAGCAATCCTCATTGAAGCTAATCTCAGCGCGGCTAATTTTAGTATTGCCAACTTGAGCGGTGCTACCCTTACACAGGCAAATCTAACTCATGCCAATCTGATTGGAGCTGATTTGAGTGAAGCGAATCTCAAAGGCGCTGTTATTGCTGATGCTAACCTGATTGGGACTGATTTGAGCAGTGCTAACTTAAGAGATGCCGATTTGGGCACAACAAAGCTTTGCCGGACTAATCTCTGTTTTGCCAACCTCATCGCAGCTAACTTGATTGGGAGTGACCTTAGTGAAGCAAAGCTTTGCGCGGCAGATTTGATGGGAGCTTACCTTTACAAAACTGATCTGTATAAAGCTAATTTAAGTCAGGCTCACTTGAGTAGTGCATATTTGTTGCGGGCTAACCTCAGTGAAGCTGACTTGAGAGGTGCTAACTTGAGTTGGACTAATCTCAGCGGGGCAAATTTAGCTGGGGCCGATCTTAGAGGCGCTAATCTTAGAGGCGCTAATCTCAGAGGCGCTAACCTCATCGGTGTAAATCTTCAAGATACGATTATGCCTGACCTCAAGTAATTCGTAATTCGTAATTCGTAATTCGTAATTCGTAATTCGTAATGAAGAGGCGCAAGACCTTGCGCCTGTAATCAGATTGAATTTGAGTTTCTAGGTTTATTTGAATCCAAAATCCGTCTTGAAAAGTTGCGTGCGGGGGTTTCCCCCGTTGAGCAAACTTTTCGCAAAATCCAAAATTATCTAAACCCGTGCTAATATCGGCTGACTTGCAGCTACATTGACTGAGTTTGATTCTGACTCCGTACAGTAAATTTCACAAGAGTTATTCGGACTTTCAATCAGTTTAACTTTGTAAAGCTTAGCTCCCAATTCTTGGATGGGCGATCGCAGTAAATTACTAATGTAAAGTGCAATATTCTCAGCAGTGGGCACGACTTGAGCAAAGTGAGGAATGTCTTTGTTTAAGAAGGTGTGATCGAACGGCTCCACTACATAATCTTCTATCGCCTGATTCAAAGCACCTAAATCGACAATCATCCCTGTGCGCGGATCGATTTCTCCTTTGACAGTGACTTCTAAATGGTAGTTGTGTCCGTGACCGTGGGGACGGGCACATTTACCGTAAATCTCTGTATTCTCCTCGTTACTGAGGTCAGGATGAGCCAGCCGATGGGCGGCGCTAAAGTGAGTGCTGATGGTGAGGTAGGCTTCCATTGCGTTTCCCGTATAATCTGCCCAAAGTTCAGGATGTTCAAACAACTGCACGCGGACTAAAGGCAAGTGGGGTGCTAACCGTTGCCAAATCACCCGTGCAATATTCTCAGTGGTGGGTAGAGTTTCTTGAAATTCTGCCCACACATCGTTGAGATAAGAAAAGTCTAGTTGGCTGGTAACTTCACGTTTGATTACCTGTTTCACGTCTGACAAGTTCAGCACCATGCCATATTTATCCAATTCTCCAGCTATGGAGATAAATAAGACATAATTATGTCCGTGTCCGGGAAATCTAGAGCAAGCACCAAATTTTTCAATATTCTCGGCTTCACTCAGTTCTGACAACCAATAACGGTGGCTTGCCGAAAATTGAGCGCGGCGATTAACAATGCATTGCATGAGTTATGGCAACAGAATTTAAAATTTCTTAAACTTTCGCTACTTCCAGCATAAACTAATTCCTCGGTTGTTTGTCATTTGGCTAGGGCAAGACAGCAGAAGGAGAAATTCTTCCTAATTCCCAGCCCCCCAATCCCTTTTTCAGTTTGGATGCTCTCCGCTGCAAAACCATGTTCTGCGTTTTTTGTCAAATATTTCTACTGAGCTGACTTTCGTAAGTGAAAGTAATTATATCTAGATAAATTATTTTTCAAAAGTAAATAATTCTTATTTGTTAAGAATTATAGTCATTTTCGGAATACTTATGCTGGAATAGTTATCTATATAAATAAAAATATAGCAATTCTAAATAATTACGGAAAAATCAGATTACCTACTTCTCTAATCAGGCGCTCATTTGGGTCTTTCAGTATTTTTAAAGTTTCTCTTACCTAAACATGATTATTAGAATTTTAATACAATCTCTGCTTACCCTCACAATTGTATTAGGGATAGCAGGGTGTAATTTTTTTGGCATTTCCTCAGGAAAAGAACAACTACCAGCTGTTTCGCCACTCACGCCACCAAAGCTACCCGACTGGATTGAACAAATTAGTCCCATTGGGGATGCTAAACCTCTTAACCAAATTCGCATCCGCTTTAAAGAAGCTTTAATACCAGTTGAAAGTCTTGACAGTCCAGAACAGCAAAAGCTATTACAAAAATTTGCACTTTGGCCACTTTTAACCGGTCAATTTCGCTTTTTAACGCCGCGTATGATAGGCTTTCAAGCTGATAAAGCACTGCCAAATGCTACCAGATTTCAAGTGACTCTGAAAACAGGTTTGGCAGACTTAAAAAATCATCGTTTAGATAAAGATTTAGTCTGGACTTTCAATACTGAACCTATTAAAATAACTGATTTATCTGGAATTAATCCGATTGAGAAAGCTGATGCTGAACCCATTGATTTACAGCAAAAATTGCAATTCACATCAAATGTAGAATTAAATTTAGCTTCCGTACAAGAACATCTACAGTTAATTCCAGAAAATAAAAATAAAGGTGTACGTTTCAATATTGAATTATCCAAAGAAGAGAAACCATTAGAAAACAGTGAAGACCCTTTAGAAAAATTTGATTCTTCAGCACGGAATTGGATTTATAATCTTATCCCGCAGCAAAATCTCGAAAAAGCAACTCGTTATCGCTTAACGTTTTCTCCAGGAGTTCTTCCTGCTGATGGCAATTTGCCCACAGATAAAGAAGTTACCAGTAAATTAACAACTTATTCACCCTTAGCATTTCAGAAAATTAATTTTTATGGACAGCCAGATTCAGGTGGAACCTATGGACGATTTATAAAAGGCAGTCCCCAACTAGAATTTAATAATATTTTAGTAGCAGATTCAGCCAGAGAAAATATTCAAATCAATCCTGCACCAAAAGATATTTCACGAATTATCCAAGTAAACGATGAAGATAGAGTTGTCACTATTAATCCTTATGCACTAGAACCAGCTAAGACTTATACAATTACTATTGGTGCAAATCTGAAAGATAAGTTTGGACAGACTTTGGGTAAGCCTGTCACAGTAAAGTATGAAACTGGAGATTTAGCTGGAGATATTTGGGTGCCATCTGATTTGCATATTTTCCCTGCGGGTAAAGACTTACAGCTAAATATTAATACGGTAAATCTGCCAGAATCCAAATACAAAGCTGCATATAAAGTAGTACAACCGACAGATTTAGTTTATTTTAATTCTGCTTATCCCCAGGGAAATGATAATGATTTATTACCGAAACTGAGTAAGTGGCAAAGTTTTAAGGTATCGGCTAAGAAAAATCAGTCAATTAATCTGACTGTGCCTCTGCGAGAAAAACTTGGTACAGCTACAGGAATGTTAGCTTATGGAGTACAGGCGCGCACAAATAAATATCAGGAGAATGGTAAAACACTGTGGCGGGAACCTACGACTTATGGCTTGGTTCAATTGACAAATTTAGGTGTATTTTCACAGTGGTTTCCTGATTCAGGATTAATTCGCGTCAATCATCTTGCAGATGGTTCGCCAGTCAAAGCTGCTACTGTTGAAATCTATCAATCAAAATTAGAAGCTAAATCTCGTACTGAAACCTCACCTTGTGCATCAGGGAAAACTGATGATAACGGAACTTTAAGGGTTAATCGCGAAAATTTACAGCAATGTTTTGCTGGCAATCCAAGGTTTGTCAAATCACCAGAATTGTTAGTAATTGCCCGTGAAAATCAAGATTGGGCATTTGCCCGAACTGAGGAATATAGCGGTGTTTATGGCTACGGTATTGATGCAGGTTGGCAAGACGGTAAACCAGAATCACGTGGGGTAATTTTCTCAGATAGACAGTTGTATCAACCAGGTGAAAAAGCTTGGTTCACTGGTTTTACTGAATACTTACAAAATAGCAAGATGCAGCAAGATAAAAATGCTGTTTATCAATTAACTTTAGTCAATCCCGACGGACAAAAGACTGATTTAGGTACACAAACTACAAATGAATTTGGTACGTTTTCCCTGGAAGTACCAATCAAGACTACTCAACGTTTAGGCTACTATACAATTCAGGGTAAAGGAAAGAATGGGCAAGAGATTTCAGGTGAATTTCGTGTAGCTGAGTTTAAGCCACCCAATTTTAAAGTTGAACTCAACTTAGATAAAGAATTTGCCTTTGTTAACGAACAAGTTGAAGCTAAAGCTACAAGTAATTATCTCTTTGGCGCACCTGTGGAAGGTGGAGAAGCAAAATATTTTGTGACTCGTCAGCAGACTAATTTTATTCCCAAAGGTTGGGAGGAATTTACTTTTGGTAGACAATGGTTTTGGCCGGAAGAAAGTCCTTCGGTCCCTAGTGATGTATTCCAAACTAATGCCCAGTTAGATACTAATGGTAAAAGTGAGCAAACGATCGCAGTAGCTAAAGATTTGCCATATCCAATGACTTATCGGGTGGATGTACAAGTTGCAGATGTTTCTAATCTGTCTGTGGCAAATTCTAAAACTTTTACCGCTTTACCAAGTAATCGTCTGATTGGATTAAAAAGTAATTTCATTGCTGATGCGGGTAAAGCTTTGCCAATTGAAATTATTGTTACTGAACCTACAGGAAAACCAATAAAAAATCAACGCGTGCGTCTGGAATTACAACAGATAAAATACAGCAGTGTGACGCAAGTTGTGGAAGGTAGCCGGACTCCGAAAAATCAAGTTGAATACAAGACCGTTGCACAAACAGAAATTCAGTCTGGCAGCAGTCCGCAATCTGTAAATCTTACACCACCAGAGTCAGGTTCTTATCGGATTCGAGCTAATTTTAGCGATGCTAAAGATGAATTAAGCGCTACAGATTTGCAAATTTGGGCAACTGGAGAAAATCCAGTATATTGGGGTTCGCGAGAGCAAGATATCCTAGAAATTAAACTAGATAAAACAGAGTTTAAACCAGGTGAAACTGTCACTGCACTGATTCAATCTCCCTATCCCGATGCAGAATTGTACTTTGCTGTGATTAAAGATAAACCCCTTTATCAGCAGATTACCAAAGTCAAGGGAGGCGCACCCCAAATTCAGTTTCAAGTAACACCGGAAATGTTACCTAATGCAGCAGTGCAAGCTGTGTTGGTAAGACAAGGTGCGCCTTTAAATCAGGTGGAACCGGGAAGTTTAGATAACTTGGTACGCATTGGCTTTGCACCTTTTAAAGTGAACTTAGAGGATAAGTATTTAAAACTGCAAGTTCAGCCAGTGCAAGCATCACTAGAACCCGGTGGAGAGGAAACTGTACAACTAGAATTAAAAGACAATCGAGGTAATCCCACCAAAGGGCAGTTTACAGTTATGGTGGTGAATGAGGCAGTGTTGCAACTTTCTGGCTATCGGCCGCCAAATTTGGTTGATACAGTCTACGCCGAACAGCCAATAGCTACCCGCTTTAGCGATAACCGTCCAGATGTGGTGATACAACCTCAAGATATAGCGAAACCCAAAGGTTGGGGTTATGGTGGGGGTTTATCAACGGGTGCAGCAAATACTCGCGTCCGTACAGATTTCCAAGCTTTAGCTTACTACAACGGTTCAGTCCTGACTGATGCTAATGGTAATGCACAGATTACCTTCAAACTACCGGATGACTTAACTACATGGCGGGTGATGGCTGTCGCCACCGATGGAAATCTGCGTTTTGGCAATGGCGATGCAACGTTCGTTACTACTAAACCACTGCTGACTAATGCTATATTGCCACAGTTTGCCCGTCCAGGCGATCGCATCCTCGGCGGTTTATCTGTCACCAACAACACTGGAAATACGGGAAATCTCACAATTAATAGCGAAGTTAGCGGTAACGTGAAGTTTGCCCAGAATAACCCTATAGCTACTTCTTTGCAAACCAAGGCTGAATCAGCAACTCAGGCTTATCGCTTTCCGATGGTGGCAGATAGTGTAGGAGTTGGGAAAGTTCGCTTTAGCACTCAGCTAAATAACACAGCAGATGCTTTTGAAGTACCTTTGGAAGTTAAACCGCTGGAAATTACAGAACAAGTCGTAGAAACAGGTGTAACTGAAAAGCAGGTAAAAATTCCTCTGAATGTTGATAAAAACACCTTCCCAGAAGCGGGAGGTTTAGATATTCAGCTAGCGAGTACCTTAATACCAGAAATTAAAGCACCAGCCAAACAAGTTTTAGAAGATGATGATTTACCTTTTACCGAACCTGCGGCGAGTCAATTAATCATTGCTAGCAATTTGCAAACTTTGGCACAAAAATATAGTCAGACCTTTACAGACTTTAATCCCAATCAAAAAGCAAATCAAGCAATTGAAAAATTGCAAAAACTTCAACTAGCAGATGGCGGTTTCGCAGCTTTCCCAGGACAAGAAAAATCTGACCCTTGGATTTCTCCCTACGCTGCTGAATCTTTAGCTAAAGTTAGTCAAGTGTTCCCTGGTTTGGTTGATTCTGGAATGTTGTCTCGCCTGAAGGGATATTTGCAAAAAGTTTTAGCAAATCCCGGACAATACGACTTTTGCAAACAACAATTGTGTAAAACTCAACTGCAACTCAACACATTGATGGCTTTAGCAGAACTGGGAGACAAACGCAATAGTTTCCTAACAGATATTTATCAACAGCGCAACAACTTTGATTTAGTGACTCAAATTAAACTGGCGCGATACTTATCTCAATTCCCAGAATGGCAAGATAAGTCACAGCAAATGTTTAACCAGTTACAAAAAAATATTTATGAAACTGGTCGCACAGCAGTTGTAAGTTTACCTGATAGTTGGGGATGGATGAGTTCATCTACTACAGCACAAGCGCAAGCATTACGGTTATTTATTGCCAAACAAAGTAAACCAGAAGTGGTAGATAAATTATTCCAAAGTCTTTTGGCACTGCGACGAAATGGCACATGGCAAACTAACTATGATAATGCCCAAGCATTAACAGCTTTGGTCGAATATAGTCAACTACAACCCACACCACCTAATTTTGTTGCCACAGTGCAATTAGCTGGTAAAAAGTTGGCAGAAAATCGTTTTAGTGGCTACCAAAATCCCAGTTTAAATGCGAATGTACCAATGAATAAATTACCCCGCGGCCGTCACGATTTAACGCTGCAAAAATCTGGTAAGGGTACTCTGCATTACTTAGCTGCCTACAATTATCGCTTGCAGGGAAATCAACCGGGTAGATTTAACGGTTTACGAGTCACAAGGGAAATTAGCAAAGTTAATGAAGAGAAAGTTCTGCAAAAAACTGGTCTTTACGCTTTTGATAAACCATTGACTTTAGCATCAGGACAAGTGTTTGATATTGGTTTAGAAATTATCGCCGATCGCCCCGTGGAACATCTAGTAATTAAAGATCCTTTACCAGCAGGCTTGGAAGCGGTAGACGCGAGTTTCCAAACTACTACAGCCGCCTTGCAAGCAAAAGCAGATAGTTGGCAACTAGGATTTAAAACAATTTACCGCGATCGCATTATCGCCTACGCCGACCACCTCGAACCAGGAGTTTACAGCCTGCATTACTTAGTCCGTTCTGTGACTCCCGGTACATTCCTCTGGCCTGGTGCGGAAGTTCATCTGCAATATGCACCAGAAGAATTTGGGCGATCGGCAGATTCTACACTGATACTGGAGGATCTAAAGTAATTATTTTTACTAAACTTTGCTACAACAAATCTAAAAATCTTTCAAGTTTAGCTAAAGTCGAACACTAGTTTATAAAAGAGCGATCGCACTACTGCTACTGAGGCAAGAGGGGCGATCGCTTTTTTCTTGTGAATTCTTGGTTGCTTGAGAATTTGATTCGAGTTTTTCTTGGAATCTTGCAAGATTATATAATCTATGTATAATAGTTATCATTATGGATAATAATCTGCTTCTCTCATTGTTAAAAAACAAACTTGCTGAGACTGAGCAAGATGCAGCTAGACTCAGAGAAATTGCTGTGAAGGCTCAAATAGACGCATCTATCATGGAGGCTTTAGCCAAGAAAATCCAGTCAACTATTGATAGCTTGATGGCAACTCATGACAAGGATCTAAGTGCTAAAGATTACCAGCAATACCTCGAAGATGTAGAAAATGTATCTGATGCTGATGTTTCAGTCAGTCATGGTCATCCAACCAAAAGTCAATCTTTACAAAAATTTCGTCTTCCAAAAGACATGAAGCGTCCTCAGTACAAAAGAACTAGAGGATACGTCACAATTGCTAGACAGATTTTGGCTAATCATCCAAGAGGATTACATATCGATCGATTGACCGACATCATTTTTGAAACTTGTTCGCCTGACGAGTTAGCCAGAGCTAGAAATTCTCTGCTTGCAGAGTTAAACCGGGGTGTAAAAGAAGGAAGATTAGCAAAACTAGAAGATTCAGAGTATTTTTTACTAGAACCGAAACAGTTTGAAAAAAGTGCTGAATTACCCCTATCAACTGATACGCCAGCCAAGTCAATTTCACAATTCAACGGCAAACATCTTCCAGTAAATTCTTAATTATCTTTATCCAAAGGAGTGTTTTGTGGGACAACTATTGAAAAAGTCTGGTAATGAGCAGAATTTTTCCAAAGACTTATTACGTGGTGTAGATCAAGATGGTGCTGAATACTTTACAGTCAAAACCACCGGAGAATCAGGAATGTCTCACCGTGGTTTAGCTAGATTTGTGGGTAAAGTTCAAGAATCTGTAAGTAAACTAATTAAAAAAGTCAGAGCATCTGATCCTAATAATAATAATCTGCTTCCATGCCTTCAACCTTTTGCAGGTATGAGGTTGACCCTTGCAGGGTATTCAGATGGACAAGGGCGAGATATTGTAGAAGATGGGTTTTGTGCTGCTGTAGTTGAGTATTATGCCAAGTGGTCAAAGCCAAGACAGCCAGGAGGCAACGTTAAGGCTCAACAGGCGTTAAGGCTAATTCAACATCTTGGAATGCGGGTTTTTATTCACCAAAAAACTGGTTGGAAGACTAACTCTGGTTCTCCTATCCCTAATGATTTTGAACAGGAATTTGCTGCACATAAACAGCGATTTACTGTGAGACAGATTTTAAAACTTGAAGATCATAGAGAGTTGATGTCTGCTGTACAACGGTGGCAGCAAAAACACAGTGCTTCTAGAAGGATTTTTGCAGACACTAACGATGCATTAAATAAATGTCTACAAGGACTTAAGGCAAGAGAAATTAAGCGACAAAATCAGCTTTCTCAACATGCTGCTATTAGAGACTATTACGATACACGTCCTTTAATAGAGTATTCAGTTTTGAGCAAACTAGCAGCTAACCAAATTCGCTATCATGATGTTCATCCTGTGGAAGCTGTTGATAAAGCTTTGGATTTATATATGCCTACGCATAAAGCCGAACCCATACCAGTTATTGAGAATGTTAACAAAGCAGATAAAAGGTTAAAAGCTGAAGCTAAGCAAAGAAGACTCGCTGCTGGAATTCAGTTGTCATTACCCCTAAATATCTAAATAGTGGTAAGTATCGCCTACCCTACATCTTTAGTCTTTAAAATAGAAGCGATCGCAGGACTTATTAAAATGCTCAAATTTAGCTAATCCTAAGATCCTGTCTTGAAGTTCAATTTTGCGCTAATCGTCCAGTTTCTCAACATCAAGCGATCGCCCACAAATATTACCGTATAAATATTAAATTTTTGAGTAATATATTATACTAATAATAAATTATTTATACAGTAGTTGTAACGACTTTAACTATTTTTTCATCTGTCCAAAATGAACAGAAAAAAATGTGACATTCTCGATACAAATTTGTTAAGAATAGTTACAGTACCCCCGGAGACCCAAGGAAATACTTCTTATGGTAGATGCACTTAATAATAACCCACCCCATCAGGTTGTGATTGTTGGTGGTGGCTTTGGTGGACTGTACACTGCAAAAGCACTAGCTAAGGCCTCGGTAAACGTTACTCTCATCGATAAACGTAACTTTCACCTGTTTCAACCACTTTTGTACCAAGTTGCTACAGGTACGCTATCACCCGCTGATATTTCTTCACCCTTGCGAGCGGTACTCAGTAAGAGCAAGAATACGAAAGTTTTATTAGGAGAAGTGAGTGATATCGATGCAGAAGCGCAAAAAGTCATCTTGGGCGATGAAGCGATACCGTATGATACGCTAATTGTCGCCACAGGTGCCAAGCATTCCTATTTTGGTAAAGACGACTGGGAAGAATTTGCTCCTGGTTTGAAAACCGTAGAAGATGCTATAGAAATGCGTCGCCGGATTTTTACAGCATTTGAAGCAGCGGAAAAAGAAACCGATCCAGAAAAACGCCGTGCTTGGTTAACCTTCGCGATCGTGGGTGGCGGCCCCACCGGAGTAGAATTAGCAGGTGCGATCGCAGAACTAGCATACCAAACCCTCAAAGAAGATTTCCGCAACATCGATACTTCAGAAACCACAATTTTACTTTTAGAAGGCATGGATCGCATCCTGCCACCTTTTGCACCGGAATTATCACAAGCAGCAGCAGAGTCTTTGCAAAAATTGGGTGTTGTTGTCCAGACAAAGACCTTAGTAACGAATATTGAAAATGATGTTATCACCATCAAACAAGGTGATGCAGTTAGAGAAATTGCCGCAAAGACCGTATTGTGGGCGGCGGGTGTGAAAGCTTCGGCTATGGGGAAAGTTTTAGCACAACGCACTGGTGCAGAATGCGATCGCGCAGGCAGAATCATCGTCGAACCCGACTTAAGTATTAAAGGACATCCTAATATCTTTGTAATTGGTGACTTAGCAAACTTTTCACATCAAAATGGTAAACCCCTACCTGGTGTTGCACCCGTAGCAACCCAAGAAGGAGAATATGTAGCGGAACTAATTCAACAACGGCTTAAAGGTAACACATTGCCACAATTTGCTTATAGCGATCGGGGTAGTTTAGCAATGATTGGGCAAAACTCCGCCGTTGTGGATTTAGGTTTTATCAAACTGAAAGGTTTCTTTGCATGGCTATTTTGGCTGTTGATTCACATCTACTTTTTGATTGAGTTTGACAATAAATTAATAGTGATGATTCAGTGGGCATGGAACTATATGACCCGCAATCGTGGAGCAAGATTAATTACAGGTCAAGAATCGCTGCCCCAAGTAGGAACCGACAACATTAATGGTTATTACACACCAGCGGAAAATAGACAGCCAATTAATGTGTAGTTAACAAAAGAACTATCTTGAAAAAGGGTATATGAATATATGAGTGTAAGGGTGTAGGGGAAAAATATTTTCATCCTGCTAATTATTTTGAAATGGCAAGCTAACGATAAATGTTGTCCCCCTTCCCACCTTACTAGCATAGGCAATTTCGCCGCCATGTAAATTTACATAATGTTTGACAATTGCCAGTCCTAAACCATGTCCTGGTATTTTGCCAACGTTGCTACCTCTGTGGAAGGAACTAAACAAATTTTCTTGATCGGCTTCTGGAATTCCAATTCCCTCATCTTGGATACGAAAAATAGCTTCTCCCTGTACACAAAACAAGTCAAAACGGATTGTACTACCTTGAGGTGAATATTTAATAGCGTTAGTTATTAAATTTGTCAGGATGTGACGCAGTAGTTTTTTATCCAAGCCAGGTAGTTTGTATTTCTTAGTTAACAACTGCGAACTTTGTACATTATTAATATTGTCTGGAATTGTACATAGTCCTTGCATAGAAAAGATAATTTTGTAATCATTGCTTACAGCAAGTTGAATCTCTGATACTAAATTTTGACAAAAAATTTCCAAATCCAATGGTGAAGGATTGAAAGAATCTCTACCAATTTCAGCTCTCCCAATTAGTAAAACATCACTTAATAAATCATCCAGATGTTTAACAGCGTTTTGAATTTGGTAGATATATTCTTTTTGTTTATCTTCGTTTAATTGACAACTATTATTTGTTAATAATTCAGTATAATTAAAAATATTACTCAATGGATTACGAAATTCGTGGCTAACCATTGAGACAAAATAAGACTCAATATTTCTATTTTCTTTTTCTTTCTCTAAAGCTTCACGCATCACTATTTCTGCTTGATATTTGCTCAAGGCAATTTCAATAGTAGTAATTAATTGATTTTCTGCAAATGGTTTAATTATATAGCCAAATGGCTGAGTATTTTTTGCTTTTTGCAAAATATTTGTATCACAATGAGCAGTCAAATAAACAACTGGAATTTTGAAGCGTT
Source organism: Dendronalium sp. ChiSLP03b (assembly GCF_034531165.2). Taxonomy (NCBI): domain Bacteria; kingdom Bacillati; phylum Cyanobacteriota; class Cyanophyceae; order Nostocales; family Nostocaceae; genus Dendronalium; species Dendronalium sp. ChiSLP03b. Next base: position 41,839 of record NZ_JAVRBR020000102.1, read on the forward strand.
TGATAATTTCCTGGGCAGCTTCTACGCCGTTAATATCACCTTTTAGCATGATATCCATTAATACTAAATCTGGCTGATACTCTGCTACCTTTTCAATGGCTTGCTCTCCATACAAAACAACAGCGGGAACAGTATATCCTGACCTTTCAAGACAATTTTTAATGTCAGAAGCAACAATAATTTCGTCTTCAACAACCAGGATTTTCGCTTTCATCATTTATCTCCCTAGTTTTGCATGACAAATTTAATTGTAAAAACTGTTCCTAATTTGTTGCTATTAAATGCAATTGTTCCTTCTAATTGTTCTACTAAACTCCAAACTATTTGCAACCCAATTGATTGATTTCGTAGTACTTCTAATCCTTGTGGAAATCCCACTCCATCATCACTAACATCTAATAAATATTTATTGTACTCAAATCTACGAAAGTTCACATAAATATTACCTGTATCTCTATACAAAAATGCGTGTTTAATTGCATTGCAAATCAATTCATTGATAATTAAACCACAGTGAACAACAGTATTAATATTTAGGAACAATTGCTCAATATTTAAATGTATTTTTATATTGGGTGTAACTCCATAAGAAGTCAGTAAGTTATTAGTTAAGTTATGGACATAATCGGCAAACTTAATGCTTGCTAAATTGTGAGATTTAGACATGCTTTCATGGATCATTGCCATAGCTTGAACACGGTTCTGGCTATCTTGAAAAATATCAATGGCTTGTTCATCACTAATATGTCGAGCTTTTAAACGCAACAAACTAGAAATAATCTGTAAATTATTTTTGACGCGATGGTGAATTTCTGTTAATAAAGTCTCTTTTTCTTTTAATGCCAGTTCTAGTGAGCGGCGTTGTGCAATTTCACGCTCTAACTGCTTGCTAGTATTTGATAATTCTTTTTGTAATCCTGCTGTAATACTGTCTGGTGTCACAATTCCTAACAATATATTCATATCATCTATTATCGGTAAATGATATAAGCCATACTGGCGCACGATCTGCATTGTTGTATTAATATCAAAATTTTCTGGCAACGTGATGATAGGCTCTCTCATCACTTCCGCAATTGTTACTGTTGCTAAATTGATTTTAGAAGCGATTAAATGCTTGAGATCTGTAAGCGTGAGTATGCCTAATAACTGCGATTTTTCAACAATAAATACACAATCAACAGGCAGAAGTGCTTGACTTTTTGGAGGCTCTTCTCCAATGGAAAGAGAGTTTGATAAAGGAATCAATCTCCTTGCGTTTGCCTCAACTTGAGTTGAATAAGATTCCCAACTACCGGAATCCAAAGCCGGAAATGATTTGTCTTCTGAGCCAGTATTTTTAATTATGTCCTCCCAAAAAATAACAATTTTTATCAATGGAGTATCAGGAGCAAAAGTTAGAGTAGATTCTTGAATGGCATAATATAAAACTGGCATAGCTGCATTTTTAAGGGACGCGTTAATGTTGTATAAAATAATGATTCTTATTTAGTTTTATTTAAATTTACGTTATTTATTCAAACTATATTTTACCAAAAAATAAGATAATTTCAATGTGATATGTTCAGAGATTTAGTTACCTAATAATTCCTAATAATCCATAAATTTATATGTGATATTTTTAGTAATATTTATTTGAGATAGATCCAAGCACTGTTATATAATAATTAGTATAGAAAGTGGCAAAACGAGATAAATGGTGATTCTCTGCTGCCCATATATAGGAATCGTACTTGAATCTTGCTAAGTATACTGAGAAATAAACCTTTGTATGACAAGCTTCTAGCCAATTTTGTTTTTCAGAAATCAAATATGAGTCCTATATTGATAACTGGATAATACAAAATTATTTCTTCTCCGCAAGATTGCCATTATATTCCTCCAACACTTGTATAATTAAAAGTTTATTTATTGCGGATTTTGCAAAAAAAAGATATTGCTACTCTGGCAAATTAAATCTAGAAATAGTAGATAAAATGACATTTTTGGTAGAAAAAATTGGAAATATAATAGTTGATTGCTGATAGACTAAGTCATAATTAATATTATTTCTTCAGTATAGATACTTATTTTATTTGGTAACTTTGACACTGACAACCTCGCCGCGTCCCGCGAAGTTTGCAAGGGCGGGGGGAACTCCCCGTTCGCGCAGCGTCGACCATAGGAGAAGTTCGCTTGGAGGGAAACCTACGAGAATGACTTCTCTTTGCACGCAACTTCTCTGCGTATCTTCTTACCCAGAGGGGGTCCCTAATTCCCCAATCCCCTGTACCTCAAGACTCTTTTGGTGAGATTAACCAGTAAATTAGATGTAGGGAGTAAAAAATAAACTGATGAAAGCAATCGCCTCTAGTCTTGCATCTATCGTCGGCGAAGAAAATGCTGTCTGTCTTTGGGAAAACCTCGAACTCAGTCAACAAAAACATATTCAACCAGCGATCGCTTCCAAAAATCCTCCCAGTTGCATCGTCTATCCCCGCACTCAAGAGCAACTAGCCGCTGTTATAGCAGAAACTCACCGTCACAACTGGCGCGTTCTGCCTTGTGGTAGTGGCAGCAAACTCAGCTGGGGTGGTCTAGCCAAAGGTGCTGATGTCGTAGTCAGTACAGAACGCATTAACCAACTCATTGAACACGCTGTTGGCGATTTGACTGTGACAGTAGAAGCTGGGATGAAATTCTCTCGCCTCCAGGCAATTTTGGCAGACTCACGCCAATTTCTTGCTCTTGATCCTACAGCTGTTGAGTCGGCAACCATCGGCGGCATCGTAGCGACAGGCGATACAGGTTCCCTACGACAACGTTATGGTAGTGTGCGCGACCAGCTTTTGGGCATTACTTTTGTGCGTGCCGACGGACAAATCGCCAAGGCAGGGGGACGAGTAGTGAAAAATGTTGCCGGATATGACTTGATGAAGTTATTTACTGGGTCATACGGCACATTAGGAATTATTAGTCAAGTAACTTTTCGAGTATACCCACTACCGGAATTATCCAGTACGGTGGTACTGACTGGCACAGCTGAGGCTATATCCCAAGCTGTTGAGACTCTCCGAGGTTCGGCATTAACACCAACCGCAGCCGATTTACTATCAACTCAACTAATTTCTAGCTTGGGGTTGGGTAAAGGACTGGGATTAATTGCTCGTTTTCAAAGTATTAGTGAGAGTGTTAAAGAACAGTCAAACCGACTTTTAGAAGTAGGGCAAAAGTTGGGATTAGCTGGAGCAATTTATACAGATGGGGATGAAGCTAATTTATGGCAGAGATTACAAGAACAAATGCATTCTGCTGCCACAGATTCGGCAATTACTTGCAAAATAGGAGTGTTACCTACTGCTGCGGTGGAAGTTTTGACTCAAGCGGAATGGGGTTTGATTCACATTGCTAGTGGTTTGGGATGGTTGCGACTGGAGAATCAAGATCGAGTTTTGCAAATACGCGATCGCTGTCAAGCTAATAATGGTTTTTTAACAATTCTCGAAGCTCCAGCGGTGGTTAAACAACAAATAGATGTTTGGGGTTACAAGGGCAATGCTTTACCACTGATGCGTCGCATTAAAGAACAGTTTGATGGCAAGAATATTTTAAGTCCTGGTCGGTTTGTGGGTGGGATTTAATTTAAACGAACCGCGTTCGCGAAGCGTCTCGCAGAGAAGGACGCATAGACGCGAAGTGGCCGATCGAAGAGTAGGACGCGAAGAAAGAGGGAAAAAGAATTAATATGCAAGTTTCAGATAATTCTGTTAATAATACGGCTAGTTTAAAGAATTTGAAAGGATTTGATGCTAACCATCCACCTGACCCAAAGTTGATTGATAGTTGTGTGCATTGTGGCTTTTGTCTCTCGACTTGTCCCAGTTATCGAGTGATTGGCAAGGAGATGGATTCTCCTAGAGGACGCATCTATTTAATGGATGCAATTAATGAGGGTGAAATCGCTCTAAATACGGCAACAACCGAACATTTTGATTCTTGTTTGGGGTGTCTTGCTTGTGTGACGACTTGTCCTTCTGGTGTGCAATATGACAAGTTAATTTCTGCGACTCGCCACCAAGTTGAACGAAATTATCCTCGTAGTCTGCCAGATAAACTTTTTCGACAACTGATATTTTCTCTGTTTCCTTATCCCAACCTTTTACGAGTTTTGCTGGTTCCAGTATTTGTTTATCAAAAGTTGGGTTTTTCTAAATTCTTTCGCGCCACCGGGTTACTTAAAAATATATCGCCCCGTTTGGCAGCAATGGAATCAATTTTGCCAGAAGTTACTTTTGAATCTTTTCAAAGTAATTTACCTACAGTCATTCCAGCCCAAGGGCAAAAGCGTTACCGCGTTGGTGTAATTTTGGGATGCGTGCAACGGTTGTTCTTTTCACCAGTAAACGAAGCCACGGTGAGAGTTTTAACAGCAAATGGATGTGAAGTTGTAATTCCGCGATCGCAAGGTTGTTGTGCAGCCCTTCCCGAACACCAAGGACAAACAGAACAGGCGAAAGCTTTAGCTAGGCAAATGATTGATAGTTTTGCCAAGACTGATGTGGATTTTGTAATTATCAACGCTGCTGGTTGTGGTCATACTTTGAAAGAATATGGTCACATTTTAGAAGATGACCCAGAATATCGGCAAAAGGCAAAGGATTTTGCTGCTAAGGTAAGAGATGCTCAAGAGTTTTTAGCAACAGTTGGATTAACAACGCAATTATCACCTTTGACAGAGAAACCCTTGAATTTGGTTTATCAGGACGCATGTCATTTATTGCATGGACAAAAAATTAGCGTGCAACCACGTCTACTATTGCGGCAAATTCCAGGGGTAAAGTTAACAGAACCCATAGACGCGGCTTTGTGTTGTGGCAGTGCTGGAGTCTATAATATGTTGCAACCAGAAGTGGCGGAAGAATTAGGTAAGCAAAAAGTACAAAACTTGTTGAACACTAGTGCTGATTTAATTGCTTCTGCTAATCCAGGTTGTACGTTGCAAATTACTAAGTATTTGCGGTTACAAGGTCAGGAAATTTCAGTGATGCACCCAATGGAGTTGTTAGATTATTCGATTCGGGGTGTGAAGTTGAAATTATAGGTGAACTTGAGCTATTAGCCAATAAATTTTTTAGCACGAGATTAGGTGCGAGATTTGAGTTAATTCATTTGAAAAATTGATGGTCAAGCTAGAAAACTAGCTTGACCATCAAACTGTATTGAACTACTTGTTAGAGATTAATTGTTGAACAATCAGAGAAAATTACTTATCCCCTGTTACCTTTCCTAGGTAATCTTCAACTTTGTCTATTACACTAGTAGCATTTTGAGAATTTTCAGGGCGCTTCATTTTATTTTTATCAGCATCCCCTTGAACTTCATTGAGGCCTCTCTCTGATTCAGATTGTACTTCTTTTAGGTTAGGAGGTGCAGAGCGAGCTACTTCATCTGTTTTCTTTTGAATTTTATTTAATTGTGTAGTTCCCTCAGTAGGAGAGCTTTTTGAACTACCAATTGCAGCAGCAGGAAAGGAATTAGAGACTACTAAAGTTAAACATAAAGCAGCTGCAATTACAAAACGCAAATGACGGACAATGGGTTGAATGAAACGAATAAAACTCATGCTTTTTCTCCTAGATAATCAGAATTGAACAGAAAATTTGAGTTAATTGTAGTAGTTGAATATACTACCTGCTAGAAATGATTGGAAGCACGCTTAAAGGCAATTTGTAATTCATCCCAAGCACTTTCCAAACCTGCTTTGATATCTTCCCAAGCATTACCACTAGATGCTTTGAGTTCTTGAAGTTTTATACGAGCAACTTCAGACTTGTCATTTAAAACTTCAATTTGCTCGTGATATTTATCTTTAGCATCTGCCTTAGCAAGATAAGCTTGAACTTTCAACTCATCAATTTTAGTTTGCAGTTTGGCAATTTGTGCTTCCATCTCTACTTGATATTCTTCTTTTGTCTTCACGAGTGGCTCTCCATTAGCATAGTGGACAAAGTTGATTTGTCTTAATTTCCAAATAAAGATTTGACGTTATCAATGGCTTTTTCTGTAGACTTTTCTACATTATTGTAAGTTTCTTTAACTACATTTTTAGTAGTGCCGATATCTTCCTTGGCTTTACCTTCAGCTTGTTTGGCAGTACCTTCAGCTTGTCCGGTTACTTTTCCTAAATTACGTTGAGCAGAACCTAAAGCTTGCTTGGCTTTACCTTCGACCTTGTCGCTAGTGCCTGCACCCAAGGTATTATGGAATGCAATGAGGCTATAGTTATTTTCTAAGGGTGTTGCGATCGCAACTAAATCGCCATTACAAAAAGCACCAGACCAGACAGAAATAAAAGCAATCAAACCACAAAAAAATGACAAACAATAATTTTTTAGACTCATGATTGTATTAGTGTGTTTATTTGTTTTAATCTGGAATTATTACGAAATTTCGTAATACTCAATTTGTACTTTAAAAGCACAGATATAAAAATCAACCTGGAGGATAAAATCTACCTATCTGTAGAAGCTATTCTATTTTTTGAAGTTAATCCTTCAGATAGAATATGTATTTAGTTAAAGATGTGCCCACTAGCAAAAATATCTCTTTCCCAGTCAACAGTGAGTCGGCGCGGTGAGTCAGTCCAGTGCGGTCTTAGGGTTTCACGCCACTCCCCACCCTGTGGGAAGCCCTTCGGGTTCGGGGGTTCGCAATCGACGGGAACCGCCAAGACTGCGCCCTCCTCACCGCAAAGCGTTTACAAGTCGGGAAACCATGCGCGACAGTTCTCCGGACGCTCGGTCGCCTAGGGTTCACGCTACTTGGGAGAAGAATGGCGCTTCGCTGCGCTAACGACGTAGGAGTATCACTTTAAAGGAGTCATCAGTTAACAGAACTATGTTAAGAAGCGTAAAGATAAAGGTTAGAAGGGAACAAGCTGTACTTTGTAAGCTTTCCCCTTTAACTTTTACCCTTCTTAATTAGGTAATTTTCACCAGATGCCTCTCATCGCGCTATCTTGAAAAGTGAGCTTTCAGGAGTATATCTTTCATGAAAGGCAAACAAGTTTTAATCACAGGCGGCACTGGTGGACTAGGTTCAGGTGTGACACCGGCGGTTCTCGCCCAAGGTGCAGAAGTGACAATTTCTTATCGCAATCCCAAAGAAGTCGAACGCCTCAAAAACACTTTTCTACCCACGGATTTTGAGAGACTTCACTTTATCCCCGCTAATCTGGAGGAGGAAGCCTCGGTAGAAAATCTCATCCACCGCATAGGAAGAGTAGATGTGTTAATTCATCTGGTAGGTGGTTTTTCAATGGGAAAAACCCACGAATACAGTTTTTCCGATTGGAAACGCGAATTTGATATCAACCTGAATACAACTTTCTTGACTTGCAAATATAGCCTCAAAAGTATGTTGGAACATGGCTATGGACGCATTGTCACCGTAAGTTCCAAAGCTGCTCTAGAACCATCTGGGCAATTAGCTGCATATTCTGCTGCTAAAGCTGGTGTGGTGGCTTTGACAAAAGCGATCGCTGATGAAACTAAAGGCACTAATATCACTGCTAATGTTGTTCTTCCCGCTGTGATTGATACCCCCACTAACCGCGAAGCAATGGGTACAGAAAATGCTGATAAGTGGGTAAAACCTGAATCCCTCGCGCAATTAATTTGCTTTTTAGCCTCTGAAGTTGCTAGAGATATTCGCGGCGCAGCAATTCCGATATACGGCAATATTTAGTTAGACGTTAACAGTTGACTGATGAACGCCAGTTGCTACAACGGGGGGAACGCCAAAGGCGAACGCAAAGCCCTTCGAGTGACGCTCCTTCTCCCAAGGGGAGCCACTGCGGTGAGGCAGTCCGGTCTTCTCCCAAGGGGAGACGCTAAGAGCGATGGTGGTTTCCCCAAAGAGGAACTGCCGTTAGCGTAGCGTTAGCGACGCAGGAGCGTCACCCCTTGTGGGTCTTGGGGTTTCCCCAAATGGAGCAAGTGGCGTGAGACCTACGCATAGCTAGCTTGCTTCGACCTAGGAGTACGTCGCTATGCTGCGCTAAAACCACAGCGCTGGCTCCGCAACCCACTGGCTCCTGATGACTGATAACAACCTATGCTGCAAGGTAATTTATTTCTTGGAATTCCCTTTTTAGTCTCTTAGCTTTCGATCTGTGACTACCCCCATGAGAGCGTATTACATACATAGAATTAATAACCGGTATAAGTGTAAATTTTATCGAACAATCATGTGTTAAGTAATTCAAAAAGAAATTAAATGCAAATTAGTACAAAGCTTCAATCAAAGCTAGTCTGCTATCAAGTGCCTTAATAGCATACAAAAATTATATGGATAAAGTTATCATTTCAATGGCCGCTGCATTGCTGGTAACAAGTTATTCGGGAAAAATTAAAAAAGTTAATCTTGCTGCTCAGAGATTATTTGGCTTTACTGAAGAAGAATTAATTAATCAGCCAATTTCTCTAATATTTGATGATAATGATTTAACTTCCCAAATATTTTATCAACATACTATATTGCAGCAACAATCCCAAGATATAGAGGTAGTTTGTAGAACAAAGACAAGAGAAAAAATATTAGTTGCTTTTTCTTGTTCGGTGATTCAGAAAAAGGGAAGAGATTTAGAAGAAGTTATTTACATTGGTCGGGATATTACTGCTCGCCAGCGCCGAGAACAGCGTAACAATGCCCAGTACGCCATAACTCGTATCTTATCAGAATCCCAAAATGTTAAGCAGGCAATTCCACAAGTTTTACAGGCAATTTGTCAAAGCTTGGAATGGGATTTAGGTGAACTTTGGACTCCAAATGAATACTTAAGCGCAACGGTACAACAAGACAGCGTAGATATAGTACTTAGGTGCGTAGAAATTTGGTCGAGTCGAGTTGTTTCTGTCCGAGAGTTCAAAGCAATCACTTGGCAAACTACGTATACTCCTGGTGCTGGTTTGCCTGGGCGAATTTGGTCAAGACGTTCTCCTCTATGGATTAGAGATATTTTAGATGATGCCGACCAACGGCGATCGCAACCCGCCGCTAAAGCAGAATTGCACGCAGGATTTGGCTTTCCCATCCTAGATGGCAATGACATCTTAGGAGTAATGACTTTTTTTAGTCGGGAAGTGCAATCAAAAGATGTAAACCTCCTGCAAATGATGGTTTCTATTGGTAGCCAAATTACCTACTTTCTCAAACGTAAGCAAGCAGAAGAAGCTCTAATAGAAAGCGAAAAAATATGTCGAGATTTGTTAGAAAATGCTAATGTCTTGATTCAATCTGTTAATGTTTATGGGCAATTTTTATATGTTAATCGGGCATGGCAAACAGTCTTGGGATCAGGGCGAACGCATCTAAATATAGTACAAGAATACTAAATGCAGAAAAAAAGTAGTGATAGTGGGTGACATATAAGTAAGCATTCAAACTTTGATGGTAGAGTCATTGTAAAAGTAGTACTATTGCCCTACTTCGTGTG